>JAVXCD010000109.1:0-6558 GCA_036659655.1 Alistipes sp. | reverse complement strand
GGATCGTACATTGTAACCTTTGCGACCTCTCGACAGGCTCGAGGATCGTACATTGTAACCTTTGCGACCTCTCGACAGGCTCGAGGATCGTACATTGTAACCTTTGCGACCTCTCGACAAGCTCGAGGATCGTGATCGGCGATAAGTGTACATCAATCTGCCAACAAGAAATCTCGCTTGGTCCTACTTTACCGCAGAAACAGCAACTCCCGATACTTTGGTAGAGGCCACATCTGATCGTCGACCACCTCTTCCAGCCGGTCGGTATGTTTGCGTATCTCCTCGAAACAGGTAGCCACCGTATCGTGATAGGCAATGGCTTTTTCACGCGGATCTTCGATGCGATTGGCGCATTTGCGGGCTTCGATCATTTCGTCGGTCAGCTGCTGAATGGCAGCGGTGTGTCCCTGTATTTTTTGGATCAACTCGATGTCTGCTGCGGGTGTCAGCCCCAATTGGGACATTTTGTAGGCCTTGTCGAGCAGCATGGCCTCGTATTTCGACGCGATGGGTACGATATGATTCATGGTCAGGTCGCCCAATACGCGGCCTTCGATTTGGATCTTTTTGGTGTAGGTCTCCCATTTGACCTCTGTGCGGGCTTCCAACTCAATTTTTGTGTATACGCCCATTGTCCCGAACATCTCCAAAGTTGTCGGGTCTAAGTAGCGGTCGAAAATCAGGGGAGTGGAGGTCTCGCAGTCGAGTCCACGTTTTGCCGCTTCGACTTTCCACTCTTCCGAGTAGCCGTTGCCGTCGAAGCGCACCGCTTTGCAGGCCTTGATCATCGCCTTGAGCACCTCGTAGATGGCACCTTCTTTCTTTGTGCCGGCTTCGATTTTAGCATCCACCGCCTTGCGGAATCCCGTCAATTCGGAGGCCATTGCCGAGTTCAGGGCGATGATTGCCTCGGCGCAGTTGTCTGAAGAGCCCACGGCTCGAAACTCGAAACGATTACCCGTGAAGGCAAACGGTGAGGTGCGGTTGCGATCCGTATTGTCGAGCAGTAGCGTCGGAATGTAGGAGATACCACTCATTTTGAAGACATTTTTTGCATCCAAGCGGATGGCATCGTCGCTCTGGCTGTCGGCTAATTTGTCGAGTACAGCCGAAATTTGGGTACCTAAAAAGGTGGAGATGATGGCCGGTGGTGCTTCGTTTGCCCCCAATCGGTGGGCATTGGTGGCACTCATGATCGCGGCCTTGAGTAGCCCGTTGTGCTTGTAGACCGCTGAGATGGCGTTGACTAAAAAGGTGATGAATTGCAGGTTTTCCAACGCAGTTTTGCCGGGAGAAAACAGGTTGACTCCCGTGTTGGTGCCCAACGACCAGTTGTTGTGTTTGCCCGAACCATTGATCCCCTTGAAGGGCTTTTCGTGGAGCAGTACGCGGAACTTATGACGACGGGCAATCTTGTCCATAATGGTCATCAACAGCTGATTGTGATCATTGGCAAGGTTGGCCTCCTCGAAAACGGGAGCCAATTCATATTGATTGGGTGCCACCTCGTTGTGACGTGTTTTTACGGGAATACCCAGCTTCCAGCACTCATATTCCAACTCTCGCATGAAGGCAATCACCCGTGTGGGGATGGCTCCGAAGTAGTGATCTTCTAACTGCTGATTCTTTGCCGATTCGTGTCCCATTAGGGTGCGTCCGGTCAGCATCAAGTCGGGGCGCACGGCCCACAGGCTCTCGTCGACCAAAAAATATTCCTGTTCCCAGCCTAAATAGGTGGTTACCTTTTCGACATTTTTATCGAAATATCGGCACACCTCGGTGGCGATTTTGTCCACCGCTGAGATCGACCGCAGCAAAGGCACTTTATAGTCCAGAGCCTCACCCGTGTAGGCGATGAATACGGTGGGGATGCAGAGGGTTGTGTCGATGATGAAGGCGGGTGAGGCCGGATCCCATGCCGAGTAGCCGCGTGCTTCGAACGTGTTGCGGATGCCGCCATTGGGAAACGACGAGGCATCCGGCTCCTGCTGCACCAGCAATTTGCCCGAAAAGGCCTCTAATACACCGCCGTTCCCGTCGGGTTCGGCAAAGGCATCGTGTTTCTCCGCCGTGCCACCGGTCAGTGGTTGGAACCAGTGTGTGTAGTGGTCAGCGCCGTTTTCGAGTGCCCATTGGCGCATGCCGGCTGCAATGCCATCTGCCACCTCAAGTGTCAGTGTATGACCGTGTTCCATGGTGTCTAATAAGGCTTCGTAGGTCGCCTTATTGAGGTATTTGCGCATGGCCGTGCGACCGAAAACTTTTTCGCCGAAGTAGTCCGATGCCCGCCCGGCGGGAGCTTTTACCTCGACAGCGGTGTGATTGATCGCTGCATCGACCATTTTGAATCTCAGTAATGACATATTTTTCTCTTTTTTAATCGTTTCTAAACCGTTCCTAAACCCCTGCAAAGGTAACTTGTTTTTCGCAAAATGATTTCTGCAAAAATCATGTTTTTTCGAAAAAACGGGATTATTTTTCAACAATTTGTTGAAAAAAGCATTGTTTTTTGCAAAACAGCCTTCATTTTAACCTATTTTTCCAAAAAAGAGCCTTGTTTTTTGCTGAAATGTGATTTTTTGTCATTTTTGTGAAAAGCAAAAAAACAGACTAAAAAGGGCTGATTTTTGCCGGATTGAAATAGAAAATTAAGTATCATTTGGATTTGTCGTAAATTACACCTATCTTGTATATACCTTTTCATTGCTAATTTGCTGCGAAGATGAACTATTTTGTGTCAATCGGCTGCTGTGCTTGTTTGACAGCCACTTGCTTTTGTGCCTTGGCACAGCAGGCGGTTGGCATCGCCTATTACGATGTCGATCGGCTCTACGACACGATACCGGCTCTTTTCTATAATGACGAACGTTTTACGCCCGAGGGTGCCTTGGCGTGGAACACTGAACGATACCTCCGAAAAATCTGCCATACGGCAGCAGTGATTGATTCGCTGCGGATGCCGCTGGTGGCGTTGTACGGTGTGGAAAACGAGGCGGTTGTGCGTGATTTGACGGCCGCTTGCGGGGAGGATTATTGTTACATTCACCGCACCGGCAATGCGTTTGACGGGTTGGATTTCGCGTTGCTTTACTATGGAGAGGTGTTTTTTCCGAAATATACCGAGTCGGGACGCGACTACCTCTATGTGGAGGGGACATTGCAGCAGCGCACGATAGGTCTGCTGATGAGCAGCAACACCAAATATGCGGATAGGCTGGTGCGAGACTTGCGGGAGGAGCGAGCAGGGGCGGCCTTGATTTTGCTGGGAAGGCTGTCGAGTGTCGATTGCCGCCGATGGGGTGTGCGAAAGGTGCTGGCACACGCCGAGCGTGTGGGGTATGGCAACGCTCGTTACGGCCAAGGCTGGGGGTTGCGTGATACGGCCCTTGCTGATACGACGTTGGCAGTGTCGGGTGGTGCGGTTTATGCGCGGCGGTATTTGATCGATCCGCAGCATCATTACCCTTTGCCGACCTATGAGAAAGAGCGATATGTGGGCGGTTATGCCCGTTCGTTACCTATATTCTTCTACCTGAGGTAGATTTTTTTGGAAACATGGAAAGTTATTCGTAATTTCGCAATCCCATTATTGAAAATAACTATATATCATACAATCAATTAAAACTGAAAATTATGGCAGACGTTAAACGAGTCTACACCTTTGGCAACAAATTGGCTGAAGGCAATGGCAAAATGAGAGAGTTGCTGGGAGGTAAAGGTGCAAACCTTGCAGAGATGAATCTCATCGGCATCCCGGTTCCTCCGGGATTCACAATCACGACAGAGGTGTGTTCCGAATACTATGCTCACGGCAAAGAGAACGTAATTGCGCAACTGCGCCCGGAGATGGAGAGGGCGATGCACAACATCGAAGCGCTCACGGGAATGAAGTTCGGCGACAAAGAGTCGCCGTTGTTGGTGTCGGTACGTTCGGGTGCACGGGCATCCATGCCCGGCATGATGGACACGATCCTCAACTTGGGTATGAACGATCAGGCGGTGGAGACGATCGCCAAACGTACGGGTAATCCTCGTTTTGCGTGGGATTCCTACCGCCGTTTCGTGCAGATGTACGGCGACGTGGTGCTGGGTCTGAAACCGGTGTCGAAAGAGGATCACGATCCATTTGAAGTGATTATCGAGGCTCAGAAAGTAAAACGTAACGTGAAGAATGATACGGACTTGACCGCTGACGACTTGAAAGAGTTGGTGGTGAAGTTCAAAGCGGCCATCAAGGAGAAAACGGGTGGGGAGTTCCCCACCAATCCGTGGGATCAGTTGTGGGGTGCTGTTTGCGCCGTATTCGGCTCGTGGATGAACGACCGCGCAATTCTCTATCGTAAGCTCAACAACATTCCCGCAGCGTGGGGCACAGCCGTGTCGGTGCAGGCCATGGTATTTGGTAACATGGGTGCTAATTCGGCAACGGGTGTGGCATTTTCGCGCGATGCAGGTACCGGTGAGAATATTTTCAACGGCGAGTATCTGATTAATGCACAGGGTGAAGACGTGGTTGCGGGTATCCGTACACCACAGCAAATCACCCTCGAAGGTTCGAAACGTTGGGCTCTCTCGCAGAGTGTTGCAGAGGAAGATCGCAAAAATAAATTCCCTTCGCTGGAGGAGGTGATGCCTTCGGTATACAAAGAATTGCATGAGATTCAACACCATTTGGAGCAGTATTTCACCGATATGCAGGACATTGAGTTCACCATTCAAGATGGTAAACTGTGGATGTTGCAGTGCCGCAACGGCAAGCGTACAGGTGCTGCGATGGTGAAGATTGCCATGGATATGCTCAAAGAGGGGCTGATTGACGAGAAAACCGCAGTTTTGCGCTGTGAACCGGCGAAATTGGACGAGTTGTTACACCCTGTGTTTGACCAGACGGCCATCAAAAATGCACAGGTGATTGTCAAAGGTCTGCCCGCATCTCCGGGTGCTGCGACAGGTCCGGTGGTCTTCTTTGCAGAGGATGCCGAGGCGGAACTTGAGAAAACAGGACAGAAGGCGATTTTGGTTCGCATAGAGACCTCTCCGGAGGATCTGAAGGGTATGCTTGATGCTGCCGGTATTCTGACCGCACGCGGAGGTATGACCTCTCATGCAGCCGTGGTTGCCCGTGGCATGGGTAAATGCTGCGTATCGGGTGCTGGAGAGTTGCTTATCGACTACAAAACACGTACAATAAACGTGAACGGTTTTACCGTGAAAGAGGGTGATTGGATTTCGCTGAACGGCTCTACCGGTGAGGTTTATCTGGGTAAAGTCGGCACGAAAGCCGCAGATCTGAGCGGAGACTTCGGTTTGCTGATGGATCTGGCTGGCAAGTATTCGGTGCTGAAGGTGCGCGCCAATGCCGACACGCCGAAGGATGCTGCACAGGCATTTGCATTTGGTGCGGAGGGTATTGGTCTTTGCCGTACGGAGCACATGTTCTTCGAGGGTGACCGCATCAAGTCGGTTCGCGAGATGATTCTGGCTGATGATGAGGCCGGTCGCCGTGTGGCTCTGGCTAAGTTGCTGCCGATTCAGCGCGGGGACTTCGAGGGACTGTTCAGAGTCATGAAAGGTTATCCTGTTACGGTTCGCCTGCTTGATCCGCCACTGCACGAATTTGTGCCTCATGCCGAGAAAGAACAACGCGAAATGGCAAAGGAGATGAATGTTCCGTTCGAGAAAATCATCGCTAAGGTGGAAGCTCTTCAGGAGTTTAACCCCATGTTGGGACATCGCGGATGCCGCTTGGGCAATACTTATCCTGAGATCACCGAGATGCAGGCTCGTGCCATCATCGAGGCTGCGATGAACGTGAAGGCCTCCGGCGTTCCTGTTCATGTGGAAATCATGGTGCCGTTGGTAGGTAACCACAAGGAGTTGCGTTATCAGAAAACAATCATCGACAAAATGGCTAATTTAGTCTTCACCGAGCGTAACGACAAAATCGATTACATGGTCGGAACGATGATCGAGGTGCCTCGTGCTGCTGTTACGGCCAATCAGATTGCCGAAGTGGCTGAATTCTTCTCGTTCGGTACGAATGACCTTACACAGATGACGCTCGGATTCTCGCGCGATGACATCGGGAAGTTCCTGCCTGTATATCTGGATCAGGGTATCTTGAAAAACGATCCGTTCCAGATCCTTGACCGCAATGGCGTGGGACAACTGATCCGTGAGGCCGTATTCAAAGGTCGCAGTGTCCGTGAAAAGCTCAAATGCGGTATTTGCGGTGAGCATGGTGGCGAGCCTTCATCGGTCGAATTCTGCCATTTTGCAGGTCTTAACTACGTAAGTTGCTCTCCGTTCCGTGTGCCTATCGCGCGGTTGGCAGCGGCTCATGCAGCCTTGAACGATAAGTAACAGGATTTGCTGTTTGCTTTGAAGTCTGCAACCTTTTGAGGTTGCAGACTTCTTTTTTTACGGACAGATTCATTACCTTGACGCTTTTTTGCCAAGTCGGACGGGCAGAGCAAATACATTCGATCCTCGAGCTTGTCGAGAGGTCGCAAGGGTTACGGTGCGTCAAGCTGAATGAAAAGTTCACGCTCCTCGAGC
>JAVXCD010000108.1:0-6594 GCA_036659655.1 Alistipes sp. | reverse complement strand
CGAGGATCGTGGAGTGTGTTCCCAAAGTCTTTGCGACCTCTCGACAAGCTCGAGGATCGTATGATTTTTTCATCAGAAGAAATCCCGTTTGATCTTAAGAAACTGTTTGAATTTGTTACCGAAGTTATTTTAGCGCTATTTTTGTTCCTGTTTTTGTTCTGTAAATCCGATTTTAGCGAGCTAAATGAGGATTTATAGAGCGAAAACTGGGGCGAAAAGAGCCGAAAAGAACGAGATTAATAAATTTAAAACAGCTTCTAAATTTATGTAAATAACTTCGGCAACAAATTCAAACAGTTTCTAAAAACAAATTTTAATACTGTGCGAAAAAGACACACACCGAGAAAATAATCGGGCGATCTTTTTGCGGGTCACCGATTGTTTTGTATTTTTGTGAAAATAATTGATTTACAGCACTGAAAACTATGTCCGAATTATTTGCTATTTTTCTGATCACAATGTCGCTTCTTGCCTTGTGCGTATTTGTGGCTCTCTATTTCGTAGAGGCGGGATATGGGTATCTGTTCAATCGAAAATATGGTTTTCCCGTACCCAACCGCATCGGCTGGGTGATTATGGAAGCTCCTGTTTTTGTAGTGATGACAGTGCTGTGGTTGCTCTCCGATCGCACGTGGCAGGCTACCCCGCTGCTGCTGTTCGTGCTTTTCCAGTGTCACTACCTCCAGCGTGCTTTTCTCTTTCCGCTCATTCTGCGTGGTCATTCGAAGATGCCCGCAGGAATTGTGGCTATGGGTGTTGTGTTCAATACTCTCAACGCCTTGATGCAAGGCGGCTGGATCTTCTTCATCTCCCCGGCCAATTACTACGAGGGCTGGTTTTCGCAACCCTATATTTACATTGGTGGGGGGCTGTTTTTTGTGGGTATGATCATCAATCTGCATTCGGATTACATTATCCGCCACCTGCGCAAGCCGGGTGACACCAACCACTATATCCCTAAAGGCGGTATGTTTCGCTATGTTTCGTCGGCCAATTATTTCGGTGAATTGGTCGAGTGGATCGGCTTTGCCGTGGCCTCGTGGTCGTGGGCAGGAGTGGTCTTTGCATGGTGGACCTTTGCCAATCTTGCACCCCGTTCGGCATCGCTTTACAAGCGTTACACGGCCGAGTTCGGGGCGGAGTTCACTACACTGAAACGTAAACGTATTATTCCGTTTATATACTAAAGTTATGAATGATATAACAGAATCTAAATTATTCACACCCTATAAGTTAGGACGAATTACACTTCGCAATCGCACAATCCGTTCTGCGGCTTTCGAATCCATGGGTGAACACTTCAACCCCACGCAGCAACTCAAGGATTACCACGTCAGCGTGGCGCGTGGCGGCATTGGCATGACCACCTTGGCCTATGCGGCTGTTAGCCGTAGCGGGCTTTCGTTCGACAAGCAACTGTGGCTGCGCCCGGAAATCGTGCCTGCTCTGCGGGAGATCACCGATGCCATTCATGTCGAGGGTGCGGCAGCCGGCATTCAGATCGGCCATTGCGGGAACATGACCCATATCTCGACTGCCGGTCAGATTCCCGTTGGCGCATCGTCGGGCATTAATATCTACTCCCCGACCATTGTCCGAGCCCTGCACCGTGACGAGATTGAGCAGTTAGCCAAAGATTTTGGCAATGCTGTACGCACGGCTCATGCAGCGGGCTTCGACAGCGTGGAGGTACATGCGGGACACGGCTACCTAATCTCTCAATTTCTCTCGCCCTACACCAACCACCGGCACGATGAGTTCGGCGGTTCGCTCGAAAACCGTATGCGGTTCATGAATAGATGCTTGGAGGAGGTGATGAATGCCGCAGCACAGACGGGCACGGCCATACTGGTGAAACACAATATGTACGACGGATTCAAGGGCGGGATTCAGATTCCGGAGAGCATTGAGATTGCCAAGCAGATCGAGTCGTTCGGTGTGGATGGGCTGGTGCTGACAGGCGGTTTTGTAAGTAAAGCACCTATGGCTGTTATGCGTGGTCAGATTCCGATCTACACCATGTCGTATTACATGCGGCAGTGGTGGCTCAAATATGGCATACGGCTATTTGGCAAATATATGATCCGGCAATTCCCATTTGAGGAGTGCTACTTTCTGGAGGATGCCAAGCAATTCCGTGCTGCTCTACGGAGTCCGCTTGTCTATGTGGGCGGCTTGATCAGTCGGGAGGGAATCGAGAAAGCCCTCGATGCCGGCTTCGAGATGGTGCAGATGGCGCGGGCTCTGGTGAACGATCCGGCTTTTGTCAACCATCTCAAGGCGGGCGATGTCACTACCCGCAGTGCGTGTGATCACCGCAACTACTGCATTGCGCGCATGTATTCGGTCGATATGCAGTGTTGCAAACATTGTGATGGTTTGCCCGCAAAGATCCAAAAAGAACTTGCAAGTCTACCCTAATATGAAGCAGACAGAGATCCTAAAAGGCACGAAATGGGCACTTGTGACGGGCGCGAACAGTGGCATCGGCCGCTGCTATGCCGAGCAATTGGCGGCTTTAGGCTACAATTTGGTTGTCGTTGGCATTGATCCGGAAAAAATACAACTCACACGGAGTGAGATTGTGCTAAGATTTGGCATAGAGGTCTTCGCTGTGGGAATCGATTTGGCTCGCATTTCCGCCGCACAGGAGTTGTATGATCATGTTGTGGCGCAAGGAATTGCCGTGGAGGTGCTGATCAATAATGCGGGAATGTTCTCGTTTCGCGACCTGCTGACGACACCTGTCGAGCGCATCGAACGCATCATTTTGCTGCATGACCTGACTACAACGTTGCTATGTCGTCTGTTTGCGCGCGATATGGCTGCGCGCGGGGGTGGTTATATCCTCAATATGTCCTCTTTTTCGCTGTGGATGCCTTTCCCCGGATTGGCTTTGTATAGTGCCAGCAAGGCCTATTTGCGTAGTTTCTCGGTGGCTTTTGCAAAGGAAGTGCAAACGGATGGTATTCGTGTCACGGCGGTTTGCCCGGCCGGTGTGGCCACCGATCTCTATGGACTGACACCCAAATGGCAACATATCGGACGCAAAGTGGGCGTGCTTATTTCACCCGATAGTTGCGCCCGACGAGGTTTACAAGCCTTGTGGCGGGGACGCAGGTGTATCGTGCCCGACTGGTGGAACCGTATTTTCATTCCACTGTGCCAACTACTACCGATGTGTGTGCTGCGTCCGATTCGAAAATATACGATGAAATTTCAAAAATAAAAACAGATGATATTAGACGGAATAAAAAATATTGTTTTCGATCTCGGAGGCGTGTTGGTCGATCTGGACAAACAGCGGTGTATTGATGCTTTTACGGCCATCGGATTTCCGCAGAGCGCGAAGTTGATCGACTTCTACTACCCCATCGAAATCTTCAACAAACTGGAAAAGGGCGAGGCTACCACGGCGGATGTCTGCAAATTTATCCGCACGGAGGCAGGTCGCGAAGACCTTACAGACGAGCAGATCACTGCTGCCTACTCTGCATTTTTACTTGATATACCCATCTATAAATTGCGAATGTTGCGCGACTTACGTCTCTGTGGATTCAAAATCTATCTACTTTCGAACACCAACGAAATCATGATGCCCTACGTACTTGATACGTTACTGACGGCCGACGGAGCAACCGCTGCCGATTATTTCGACAAGATTTACCTGTCGTTTGAGATGAAAGAACTGAAACCTTCCCCCACGATTTTTCGCAAGATGCTGGACGATAGCGGCATGAAAGTCGAAGAGACTTTATTTTTAGACGATGGGGCAAAAAACATTGACACCGCACGTGCAATGGGCTTTCAGGTCTATATGCCACAGCCACGTGAAGATTTCAGATTTTTGTTTGACGAAGTGTTAAACAAAAATTAATTTCGTCCTTTGTATTCCGCTCACCGCATTTGAGAGGTCGCCAGTAACCACCTTGAACAATCAGATCTTTCACGCGGATCAAGAACTCAGAATTTTTTTTGTTCTGTAAATCCGATTTTAGCGAGCTAAATGAGGATTTACAGGGCGAAAAGAACGAGATTAATAAATTTAAAACAGCTTCTCAAGAATCAACATGTAAATTATGTCTTTAAATATCATATAGCAATGAAAAAAATCTTCAAAATTGTGCTTATTCTTGTGGCGATTCTTGTCGTGCTGGTTGTCGCGACAGCTCTACTTATCTCGCCTCTTGCGAAAAGTTACATCGTGAAACACAGCAAGGAACTCATAGGTCGGCAGGTCACCATGGACAAATTCAAATTCAATATTTTCTCCGGTGAATTGCACGTTACCGATCTGAAAATGTTGGGTGCGGAGGATTCTACGGACTTCTTTTCCTTTGCCGCGTTCGATATGAAGATGCGCCTGCTGCCACTGCTCAGCCACAGGGTGATGGTCGATCAAATTGCGCTCACCCAACCCGATTTGACAATTTATCAGAAAGGTAGCGAATTTAATTTCAGTGACCTGCTCACTAAATTTCAAAGCGATACAACTGCCGTCAAAGAACCGTCAAAACCGTGGGAAATAGGAATTTACAACATCTCTTTACACAACGGACACGTTTTCTACAAAGACCTGCTACTGGATGCTGTGTGGGGCTTCAACGATCTGAATCTCACCATTCCCGGCGTTTATTTTTCAAGCAAGAAAACTGATGTCGGAGTGCTGCTCAACTTCGCAGAGGGTGGCTCGCTCGAAACAGCCATTGCCTACAACATTGAAAATTCGGATTACGACATCACTGTCAAACTCAAGGAGTTGTCTCTCGCCAACACCTTACCATATCTGCGTCAGGCTCTCCACGTTACAACGGTGGATGGGCTTCTCTCGGCCGATATGCACATCATCGGCAACGTCGAACACCTGCTTGCCGTGCGTGTAGACGGCACGGCTGATGTTACCAATTTCCTACTGGGTGACGATAAGGGTCAGCCGATTTTTTCCGTCAATTCGGCACATGTCAACCTTGCGGAAGGCGATCTGCAACAGATGAATTATAAGTTCAAGGAGGTTCGCGTATCGGGATTTTCCACCCACTTTGAACTGCGTCGCAACGGCACGACAAACTTCGATAATTTGGTGAAAAACACTCCCGCATCGCCGACCGATCAGGCTGACGTATCTCAGCCGACACCGCGTATACATATTGCCGATTTGGAGATCAACGGTAGCAGTGTGACACTGAGCGATCTTTCGCCCATCAAGCCGTTTAAGTATCACCTCTCCAACATCTGTGTGAAGAGCCTCAATTTCGATCCTGCCACCAAAAACAAGATGACCATCGATGCCCGCATACAGCAAACCGGTGCGGTCAAGATCCGCTGGGAAGGTTCGTTGACCGACCTGAACAACCAGAACATTGCAGTTTTACTGTCTAATATCAATCTGCGCGACTTTACCCCCTACTGCGAGCACTACACGGCTTATCCGCTGACCAAAGGCAACCTAAATTTCCGTAGCCAGAACATCATCCGCTCCGGCTACCTCAATGGCACCAACCACCTCGATATGTTCGAGCCGAAAGTTGATAAAAAACGCAAGGACATCGAACCCGAATTCAAAGTGCCACTCAAATTGGGGCTCTATATCCTCAAAGACAAAAAGGGGCATGTCAAAATCGACCTGCCTGTGAAAGGCAGCCTCAATTCCCCCGAATTTTCCTATCGTAAAATTGTGATGAAGGCCTTGGGAAATGTGTTGCTGAAGGTAGTTACGGCACCTTTTTCCTTCTTGATGGGACATAATAACAACGTCGAATACATCAATATAGACCCGTTGAGCCCCATCTTCGAGTCGGAGCAATATGCTAAATTCGACCAATTGGCACAGGTGCTGAAGGACAAGCCCGACATGAAAATAACGCTCACGCAGCGCATCAACTACGCGGAGGCGTTGTCTGAGCAAGCGGAGAACAACCTCAAAATGGCCTATTACAACCACACGCGACAAACCGCCGATACGACCGCGGTTCCGTCGCAGCAAACCTCTTTGTCGATGTTGGATTATGAGCAGATCCAGCACATGGACTTCACTTCGACGACCGTAGCGACTTTTGCCGACTCGTTGCTGCATCTGCGCGGAATAGACCCTACAACACTGAAAAACACCTCCGCAAAGGCACAAGTGCTCTACTCCGCAGCCGCAGCCGCACAATTGAGCAGCCTCATGGCCACCCGTGACAAAACACTCATGGAGTACATGACCACCTTACAGGCCATTCCTGCCACGGCATTTAAGATCAGTGCCGCAGATTCCACCGCATTTCGTACTTACACGGGTAAAGACCGCTATACGATTGCCTTGGAGGTGGACGGTGAAAGTGTGGAGGTCTCACCCAATGATGCAGCAGCCACACCGGATGGAAAGGCCGATGCGGCCAACACCCCTCAA
The DNA here is from genome assembly GCA_036659655.1 of Alistipes sp. Lineage (GTDB taxonomy): Bacteria > Bacteroidota > Bacteroidia > Bacteroidales > Rikenellaceae > Alistipes. Next base: position 203 of record JAVXCD010000108.1, on the reverse strand, counting down.
TAAGAAGCTGTTTCAAATTTATTCATCTCGTTCTTTTTGGCTCTTTTTGCCCCCGTTTTCGCCCTGCAAATCCTCATTTAGCTCGCTAAAATCGGATTGATAGAACAAAAACAGCGTTTAAAGAACTTCGGTAACAAATTCAAAGTTTCCGATCCTCGAGCCTGTCGAGAGGTCGCAAAGACTTTGGAAACACAGTTCACGAT
>JAVXCD010000107.1:2929-6621 GCA_036659655.1 Alistipes sp. | reverse complement strand
GGAATGGCTCGTCGATTATCACTTAAAGAGCCGAGTTTAACATTAACTTGTGCCCCTGCTCAAAAACAAACTGAACGTTGTCATCCTATTGAAACAAGACCCCTTAGTGTTAGAGAATACGCGCGCATTCAAACTTTTCCAGATACTTGGGATTTTAGCGGATCCATGTCTTCAAAATACAAACAAATAGGTAATGCTGTACCTGTAAATTTAGCATATGCTATTGGAAGATCCCTTATTCGTTTATTAAACAATATAGAAAACACAGATAAAAACAACAAATAAAAATCATATTAGGTATGTTTGATAAATTTTCACAACGTCATATAGGCGTTAGCCGTGAAGGCGATCTGAAGTCCATGTTGGCCGTCATCGGTGTCAAATCGGTCGAGGAACTCATCGGACAGGTTATTCCGCAGTCGATCCGGCTGAAAACACCCTTAGCACTCCCCACCGAGGGGATGAGCGAATACGAATTTGCTGCTCACATCCGCGAACTTGCCGATCACAACCACATGTTGCGCTCGTTCATCGGCATGGGTTACTACCCCACCGCCACCCCGGCAGCCATTGTGCGCAACGTCTTCGAGAATCCCGCATGGTACACCTCCTACACGCCCTATCAAGCCGAAATTTCGCAAGGTCGCTTAGAGGCACTGCTCAACTTCCAGACGGCCGTGATTTCGCTCACCGGCATGGAGATGGGCAACTGCTCGCTACTGGACGAGGGCACAGCAACCGCCGAGGCGATGCTGATGATGTTCTCGCTCCGCTCTCGCGAAGCGGTGAAGGAGGGTCGCAACCAACTTTTTGTGGATAGCAACCTCTTTCCGCAGACCCTTGACCTGCTGCTCACCCGTAGCGAGCCATTCGGCATTGAGTTGATCATCGACGACTATACCTCCTATGAATTCACCGGCAAAGAGTTCGGTGCCATCGTGCAATATCCCGCTGCAAACGGGGAGGTGCGCGATTACGAGGCATTCGCTGCGGCTGCACATGCCAAAGGAGCCAAGGTAACAGCTGTGGCCGATCTACTCTCGCTCACACTGCTGAAAGCCCCGGCCGAATGGGGTGCCGACATTGCAGTGGGCTCGACCCAGCGACTGGGCACACCGATGGGTTTCGGAGGCCCAAGTGCCGGTTACATGACTACCAAAGAGGAGTATAAACGCAATATGCCGGGGCGCATCATCGGCGTTTCGATAGATCGTCTGGGTAATAAAGCCCTGCGCATGTCACTCCAGATGCGCGAACAGCACATCAAGCGTGAACGCGCTACCTCGAATATCTGCACCTCGCAAGCACTAATGGCCTCCATGGTGGGATTTTACTGTGTCTACAACGGGGCTGAGGGGCTGAAACGCGCCGCAGATACCGCACATCTTGCCGCCGTGAGTGTGGCGAAGGCACTCGAAGCCTTGGATTATAAACTCACCGCCACGAGTTTCTTCGACACCCTGGAGGTGACGGCCGAAGCCGCGGTGATCCAGTCGTTGGCACTCGAAAACGGGATCAACTTCTACTACCCCTCGGAGGGGAAAGTACGTATGTCGTTCGACGAGGTGACCACACCTGCCGAGATCACAGAAGTTGTGCGCATCTTCACCCAAGCCCGTGGCAAAAAAGCCAAGGAGATAAAGGTGGCTACGGAGAGCACGATTGCTCCGAATCTACGACGCACATCGGCCTTGCTGACCGAACCCGTATTCAACAAGTACCGCTCGGAGAGCGACTTGATGCGCTATATCAAGAAATTGGAGTTGCGTGATATTTCGCTGGCCAACTCCATGATCTCGCTCGGCTCCTGCACCATGAAACTCAATGCAGCTGCCCTCATGCAACCGCTGTCGCTCGCCGGATTCCAAAATATGCACCCCTTTGCCCCGGTGGATCAGGCGGAAGGTTACCTGCAACTGATTACCGAACTGGAGAAAGACTTAGCAACCATCACGGGCTTTGCTGCCTGCTCATTGCAGCCCAATTCGGGTGCGGCGGGCGAATATGCAGGGCTCATGGTGATCCGTGCCTACCACCAAAGTCGCGGACAGGGTTATCGCAATGTGGTGCTTATCCCCTCGTCGGCACACGGCACAAACCCGGCCTCAGCAGCCATGGCCGGCATGAAAATCGTGACGGTGGCTTGCGATGACAAGGGCAATATTGATGTTGATGACCTGAAGAGTAAAGCGCAAGAGTTTAGTTCGGAACTGTGCGGTATCATGATCACCTACCCCTCCACTCATGGCGTATTCGAGAGCCGCATCCGCGAGATTGTGGATGCTGTACACGATGCCGGCGGACAGGTATATATGGACGGTGCCAACATGAATGCACAGGTGGGACTCACCAACCCCGGCTACATCGGGGCAGACGTGTGCCACCTCAATCTGCACAAAACTTTCGCCATGCCTCACGGCGGTGGCGGTCCGGGTGTAGGGCCGATCTGCGTGGCAGAGCACATCCGAAAATTCCTCCCTTCCCACTCGATTGTCGCCACCGGTGGAGACGAGGGAATCACGGCAGTAGCCTCTTCACCATGGGGCTCAGCCATGTTGCTGCCCATCACCTACGGCTACATCAAGATGCTTGGCGAAAGCGGCTTGCGTCATGCTACGGAGATGGCAATTGTTAATGCCAACTACATGTCGGCAGCACTCCAATCGCAATACCGCACCTACTATTCGGGCGAGACGGGACGCGTAGGTCACGAGATGATTCTCGACCTCACAGCCTTCAAGAAAGAGTATAACATCGACTGCGGCGACATCGCCCACCGGTTGATGGACTACGGTTTTCACGCACCCACACTCTCTTTCCCTGTGCACGAGACCTTGATGGTCGAGCCCACAGAGAGTGAGCCGAAAGCCGAGATGGATCGCTTCATCGAGGCACTCATCTCGATCAAGCGCGAATGCGAGCAGGCAGTCGGAGTGGAAGACAATGTCGTGGTCAATGCCCCTCACACCGCGTTCGAATTGTGCGGCGAGTGGTCACACCCCTACACACGAGAGCAGGCGGCATTCCCGCTGGCATGGAGCCGCGAAGCGAAGTTCTTCCCCTTTGTCACCAAAATTGACAACGGCTACGGGGATCGCAACTTGGTGTGTCGTTGCACGGAGTAGTCGACAAAAGAGAAAATAATAGTTTTGCATGATTTTGGTATAATATTCGAACATCCAGTTTGTCGAGAGGTTGCAAAGCCACGGCGAGCCATCCCGAACGAAAGTGAAGAGTCTAAACATCAGACGTTTCGATCCCGTTCAGAATGAGAATCGGACGACCTCTCGACACACTCGGTGATTGAATAAAGACAGACCCCTATCTATTTTAATGTACGTAATAGCAGAAGTCTTTCCCGGTAAATTGCAAAATAAGAACTAAATTTCTACCTTTGTCCCCTAACAAACACAATTACAGATTATATCATTAATAGCATGAAAGTAGAACAAAACAAAATGATCGGCGTTGATTACAAACTCACCGTCGACGGAAAAATCGCAGATCAATCGCGCCCGGGTCAACCCCTCGAATTCATCTGCGGAACAGGTATGCTGCTCCCGAAATTCGAAGAGGCCATTCTGGGCAAAGAGATTGGTGAGGCGGTTGCGTTCACCCTTGAGCCGAAAGACGGCTACGGTGAGACAATTGCTGAAGCGATCGTCGACCTGCCGAAAGATATATTTATGGTT
>JAVXCD010000107.1:0-2831 GCA_036659655.1 Alistipes sp. | reverse complement strand
AGATTGCGACTGCGACGGAGATTGCGGCGACGAAGGGCATTGCAACTGCCACTAACAAGTAAAAAAGCGAGGCTTGTGCCTCGCTTTTTTTATCTATGCTGCGCTCCATTTTAGGCTATCTGCAAGCAGTAGGCGACTCCCACGGGCTGACAAAGACCTTGGGCGATATTGATGTGTGCCGGGATGCCGCCGGGCGCATCATGTACAGCACAGGGAATAGTGCTGTCGTGTTCAAAATACACAGCGTCAGCGGTGATAAAATGCTGAAATGCTACACACGCCCACCCCGCTATCTTGCCGAAATATACGGGGACAGGCTCCTGCGTGACGAACTTTTTCTGTTCACCGGCAGCGTCGAAGGTCGTTGGGTAGATGTGGTGATGGATGAGTGGGTGGAGGGCGAAACGCTCCACGAAGCCATCGTCAAAGCTTCGGCAACGGGCAATACCGTCCGTCTGACACAACTTGCCACAGCCTTCGATACATTAGCCATGGAATTGCTCAGCGATGAGCGGGCACATGGTGATCTAAAACCCGAAAATATCATTGTCACGGTCGACGGCACACTCCGGCTCATCGACTTCGACGCACGCTACTTGCCTATATTTGCCGGTGAACAAAGTACCGAATTAGGCACGGCAGCCTTTCAACATCCGGCACGGACGGCGATGGATTTCGATGCTTCGCTCGACGACTACCCCATCGCACTCATCTCGACAGCCCTGCACGCGTTGTCTCTCGATCCGACGTTACAAGATCGGCACAAAGAGAGCGACGGATTGCTCTTTGATCCGCAACAGATCCACACCAGCAAGGCGCTGGCAGAGGTGTTGACACTTTTCGAAAAACAGGGTCTTGCCCTACGTTATCGCATTGCGCAATTGCTCTATGCCCCGATTATTCGTCTTTTCGGACTAAAAGAGTTGATCGGTTACGGTTTGCACAAGACTTCCGCATCCCCCGCCGAGACCGAGATGCCCGAACTTTTTGTAGAGTCGGGTCGTTGGGGATTTCGCACTACCGAACACATAGTTATTCCACCAATTTACGACTGTGGCTTCGACTTCTCCGATTCACTGGCTGCCGTCCGTATTGCACAGACTTGGCACTACATCGACCTTGCAGGACGAGTAGCGATAAACGGGGCAGCCTTCGAGACAATCAAACCATTCAACAGCGGTCGCGCAAAAGTCTGCCGTAACCACGAATGGCTCTACATCGACACCTGCGGACGAACTATTTAGGCATCACTTCAAAGGCTGCAATCTCCTTTTTGTCATCATAGAGTTTCAGCGTCGAACCTTTGATCGTGTAACGATCCGTCTCATCTAACATCTTCACAAAGAGATTCTCATACTGCATATCGGGACAAGCCATGCGCGTCATGCCTAAATTCTCAAATTCAACCTCCTCGCCGGATACTTTGTATTGGCCAAAAAATCGATTGCAATTGGTTTTGCCATTCACGCTCATCTTTTCAGGCACCAGCATCAGGGTGAAGTTCTCGGCATCCTGAGCAATGGCCGTGGCGGGAATACCCTCCATTTTCGCAAGTTTCCATTGGGTGCCTTCCAGCACAGCTTTCTGTCCGCAGCAAGCGGTTGTCATCACCAGCACGGCGGCGGCAATCATCATTTTCGTCATCATCATCATCTTGATTTATTTGTGTTTGCAAAGATACGCAATAATCATACGAAATCCATCGTCTGACAAAAAAAAGCGACCATCCCTATTCAGAAATTGTCGCTAAAATTCGGCTTCAACGCAGCCTACTACCCGAATAGCTCATTTAGAACTGCCGCCAGACGATACCCGGCATAGAGAATCTGATGCTCGGCAATGGGGTGCGCAGCATTCAGAAAATCCTTGGCCACCTCTTTATCCAACGTACAATCTTTTGTTGCAAGGTCATAAATTTGGCGACTGAAGATCGCATTCTCCTGGAACCATTCTCGGGGAGAACCCTTCGCAATCTGCTGCTGCTCTCTTTTTGTACAACGATCCAACTGATGTTGATACTCCGTATAATACCACGTATGACTCATTTCGAGCAACCGTTCATCCCACACATTGTGATAACGATACTCCTTGCCATTGATGGTAATGTTGTAACTGTTAATATCCGGATACTTCACATGTACAGGGCAATGGATGTCTCCCACCAGATGAACGACCAACTTCAGATTAACAACAACGGTCGAATCATCTTGATTTTTGTAATCCTTGAGTATGGATATGGCACTTTCGAGGGTGGAAACAGCATCGCCCGTCTTGTTCGGAACATAGTGAGAATCGGCATCCACCGCCGCTGCATGCCAGCCTGAGGTATGTCGATAGGCCGGTGTACTGCGATACTCATCCATCCATGTCGCAAAATAGACGATCGAATGTCCAAGGTATTGCTCGACTGTTTTTTTTGCCTTTGGAGTCAAATTACACTCGGCAATGTAAGCCACTGCGTCGTGTCCGAGTTTGCCCCACCCCAGTACATTGTTTAAACCACAGCAAAGCGCAATAACCAGCAGGATAATTGTCTTTTTCATACTATAAAATATTTAAATTTTGTTTTATAGTCACAAATATAGATATTTATTTTCAAAAACAATATAAAAAGGCAACAAACAGAATCACTCCGTAATTTTTGTTGAAAATAAGAAACCGTTTAAATTTATTACCAAAGTTATTTGAGAGCTATTTTTGTTCTGCAAATCCGATTTTAGCGAGTTTCTAAAATACTCCGCACAGACAAACAACGCACAATAATGCAAAAATAACGTACGATCCTCGAGCTTGTCGAGAGGTCGCAAAGATCTCGGTTCACGCTCCTCGAG
>JAVXCD010000106.1:0-6654 GCA_036659655.1 Alistipes sp. | reverse complement strand
GCAAAGACAATCAGCACCGTGTCTTTGCGACCTCTCGACAAGTTCGAGGATCGTATTGTTTGTCCTGCGGAGCGAAGATCAGGAGCGGTATTTCATATTGGATAATCTGGGTTTTCGGCTTGTAAAAATAGAAACTATTCAAAATCTATCCACGGAATCGGATCTACTCTGCGCCAAGCAGGATTTTCGCTTGCGATACCGCTGCGTCGGTGACCACGCTGCCGGAGAGCATCTTGGCAATCTCTGCGATCCGAGCCTGCGGGGTCAGGCGGGTAATGAGGGTTTGACCCGCTTGTTTGTAGACCACGAAATGAGTCTCACCCTTGGAGGCAACCTGTGGCAGATGGGTAATATCCACCACTTGCATGTGTTCAGCCAGTGCGCAGATGATTCCGCCCATGGCATCGGCGATCCGTCCCGAAACGCCGGCATCTATCTCATCGAAAATGATGGTCGGTAGTTGCATCCGCTGTGCCAACAGAGCCTTCAGAGCCAGCATCACGCGGGACATCTCACCACCCGAAGCGATTTTCTCGACCGGCTGCGGCGTAGTATTGCGGTTGGCGGTAAACAGAAAATCGACAGCATCTCGCCCCGTGCGAGTCAACAGACCGCAGTCTGTCAGGCCGATCTTAAACACCGTGTCGGGCATACCTAAACGCAGCAATGTGGCGAGTATCTGTTTCTCGAAAGCCGGAGCTGCCGCGGCGCGCGCCTTGTGCAACTTTCCGGCAAGTAGTTCTGCCTGTGCGGTCACGGTTGCAATTTCGGCTTGCAACGCCTCTAATTGTTCGTCGCTGTGTGTGATGGCATTCAGTTGTGCCGTATATTTATCCCGCACAGCTATCAACTCCTCCAATTGCTCCACATGGTGCTTGTGACAGAGCGAATAGATCGTATCGAGACGGTTATTGATGGTTTGCAATCGCTCAGGATCGGATTCAATACGCTGACTATCATCTGTAATAGCCGCATTTATGTCTTTCAGTTCCAGCAACACGGAGCGCAACCGCTCGGCCATCTCGGTAGCCTGCGGATAAGTTTCCCGCACATGGTTCAACTCCGTCTCGGCTAATTTCAGTCGTAGCAGCACCCCGAACTCCTCCTCATCGAAGGCATTGCGGATCCCCGTCAGCACCTCGCCAATGCGATCCGCATTAGCCAAGAGGCTCTGTTCCTGTTCCAACTCGGCCTGCTCCCCCTCGCGCAACTTGGCCGCAGAAAGTTCGTCAACTTGATAGCGCAACCACTCCTCGTCTTTATGCCCCGCCGCAGCCGCCTCGGTCAAAGCAGACAAAGTGCGACGCAGGGTAGCCAATTGAGTAAACAGCCCGCTATATTTCTCCAGCAGAGCGGCATTTTCAGCCACCGTATCCACCGCATTGATGCGAAAATCTTCCGACGAGAGAATGAGGTTTTGGTGCTGGGAGTGGATGTCGATAAATTGACTGCCAAACTCTTTGAGCTGGGCAAGTTGCACCGGAATATCATTGATAAAAGCACGGCTTTTCCCCGCAGAGGTAATCATCCGCGTCACCGTAGTTTGGGTGGCATAGTCGATGTCGTTCTGCTCGAAGAACGATTCGATGCGGTGTCCCGACAGATCGAAAACGCCCTCCACGACACAACTCTTCGTGGCATCTTTCATCACCAAACCGTCATTTTTGTTACCTAAAAGCAACCCTAAGGCTCCAAGCAAAATCGATTTTCCCGCACCTGTTTCACCCGTGATGATGTTCAGATGCGGATCAAGCTCCATTTCAAGCTTGTCGATCAATGCGTAGTTTTCAACGGAAAGACGGCGTAACATAGTTATCGAATAAGAGGTTGTTTTGAATTGTTAACAAAATTATTTCATAGCCATTTTCGAGGCTCTTTTTCGGCAGGTTTGAAGCGGCATCGCCACTCCTGTGAGGTGAAAAGAGCAAAAAAGAGTACTGTGCATGCTCAAAAACAGTTCCTAAGTGTCTCTATTTTATCTACAATACGTTCCGCCACCTCCGATTTGGTCATCAGCGGCAACTCTGTGCGCTCCATGCGATCGATCAGCGACACCTTGTTGGTCTCCCCTTGGAAACCCGCACCGGGGTCGCGCAACGAGTTGAGAACGATGAAGTCAAAATTTTTCTTCGTGAGTTTAGCCGCTGCATTTGCCTCTTCATCGTTGGTCTCAAGGGCAAATCCCACCAAAATCTTGTTGCCTTTGTGTTGCCCAAGTTCAGCCGCAATGTCGCGCGTGCGCTTGAGGGTGACAGATAATTCGCCGTCGCTCTTTTTCAACTTACGATCAGCCACCGTGGTGGGTGTGTAGTCCGCCACTGCGGCACACATGACAGCCCCGTCGGCAGAACGAAAAGCCTCGATGGCCGCGTCATACATCTCCGCGGCCGAGAGCACATCCACTCGTTTGACCCCTCGCGGGACAGGCAACGACGTGCGCCCACTGACCAGCGTAACTGCGGCACCGCGTTGTGCCAGCACCGAGGCGATGGCATACCCCATCTTACCCGACGAATGGTTCGAGATGTATCTCACCGGATCAATGGCTTCGATGGTGGCTCCCGCCGTCACAACGAAGTGCAGATCCTGCAAACTCTTTTTTTTTTCAGAAAGTAGATCGTCAACGAATTGGACGATCGTATCGGGTTCCGCCATGCGTCCCTTGCCTGTCAGGCCACTGGCCAACTCCCCCGCGGTCGGCTCAATGAGTGCGACACCGCGTGATTGTAAAATTTGTAGATTTTCCTGCGTGGCCGGGTGTGCAAACATATCCAGATCCATGGCGGGTGCCACGACAACCGGACAGCGTGCCGACAAATAGGTTGTAAGCAACAGGTTATCGGCAATACCTCCGGCCATTTTAGCCAGTGTATTCGCTGTTGCAGGTGCTATCAGATAGCAGTCCGCCCACTCCCCCAACGAGACATGGGAGTTCCACGCACCATTTTCGGGATTAAAAAATTCGACAAGAATCGGATTCTTCGACAACGTAGCCATGGTCAGTGGCGTGATGAACTGTTTGGCGAGCGGTGTCATCACCACACGCACATCGGCTCCGGCTGTCTTTAATAAACGACAGAGCACAGCCGCTTTGTAAGCTGCTATGCTTCCCGTGATGCCCAACAGTATGTTCCGCCCCTGTAGATCCATATTCTTTGTTTAGAATGTTTAGAAGGTACTTTTGACCCCGTCTTTGCTCTCCTTGCCGTCTTTGTAGAAAAGTTCATCGTCGAGGAACTCCTCGGTAGCGATGATAACCGGTTTGGGAAGACGTTCGTAATAACGTGAAATCTCAATCTGCTCGCGGTTCTCGAAGGTCTCCTCCATGGTGTCGGTGGGTGAGGAGAAGTCGGCAAGTTTACGATTGAGTTCGGTTTTAAGTTCGGCGGAAATTTGGTTGGCGCGGCGCGCGATGATGTTCACGCTCTTATAAATATTGCCGGTCTCTCGATCCAAATCAACCAATTTACGCGTAATGGTGTTGTTGGGAATGTTCTTTTTAATCTCCATGATTATATATTTTCTTTGTTATTTTTAGCTAAAAAATCTTTGGCCTCCTGCGCTAAGCGGTCGAGTTCCTTGATGTGTTCTGATTCGGGAAACTCCGACACAAACGAATAGTACGAGTCGAGCATCGACATATAACGATCCGCCTGCTTCGCAGCCACGGAGTTGTGGGCAAACCTGTAACCGGCATCTACAATCAGATACATAACCTGCTCTCTGTGTGAACTTTCCGGGTAGGTCTTTTGCGCATTTTTCAAGGCAACAATGGCCGATTTATATTTACCTATTTTGTAGTAAGTGTAGGCGTTGATGTAGGCCTTGTCGTGCAGCCGCTCCGAAAGTTCCCCATTGATTTTTTGAAACGATTCGTTGCGTTTGCTATCGGGATAGCGCGACATAAAGTCGTTGATGGCGATAATGGAGCGTCGGGTCATGGTTTGGTCACGGGTTGATCCCGGTGAAAGATAGTAGAAACACAGCGCATACATCCCTTCGGCATCCTCGATGAATGCACTACGGCCGAATTTACGTCGGAACTCATCGAATAGCTCCGAGGCAACTTCATAGTCACGTCCCTTGAATTTGCAACGAGCCAGAAAGAACGAGATACTGTCCTCTCGCGTGGTGCCATCGTAGTAGTGCTGAGCACCTTCGAACAACGTAGAGGCTTTCGACCACTTCTCCTTCCCGTAATACTCCATGGCTTTGGCGTAGATCAAATCGGCTTTACCGCTTTGTAAAAGGTTGTTGAAACCGGCACACCCGACAAAGGTAGTTGCGAAAACCACTCCGCAGATTACGTATAAACAGATTTTCTTCATCGAAAGAATTTTTACAGCACTTTATCGCGCAAAGTTACATATTATTTAACGAAACAACAAATATTTTTAGAAACTGTTTGAATTTGTTACCGAAGTTATTTAAGCGCTATTTTTGTTCCAGTTTTTGTTCTGGAAATTCGATTTTAGCGGGCTAAATGAGGATTTGCAGGGCGAAAACTGGAACAAAAAGAGCCGAAAAGAACGAGAGTCATAAATTTAAAACAGCTTCTTAGTATGACTGCCGGAAAAGGGTTCTGCCCCCATCTCAGCCACTACATCAGCGGAGACAGCAGACGCAACACGTCGCCGATCGCCTTTTTCCAGATGGGTCGCCGCTGCCACTGCGCCCTATCCAAGCGCAGACATGCATCGAGATCTTCGTCGAAGGTGTTGGCAAGAGCCCGCACCACCCCCTTGTCGTAGATGAAAGCCGTAACCTCCAAATTATCCTGCAAACTGCGGTAATCCATGTTCGCCGTGCCCACGGACGCGGTCGTGTCGTCCACGATCAACAACTTCGCATGCAGAAAACCCTTTTCATAGCGATAAAGTTCCACCCCCGCATCCAACAGCTCCTCGACAAAAGAGTCGGAAATAAGATCTGTGAACGGCGAGTCGCTACACGCGGGAATCATCACCTTTACACACACGCCACTGTGCACGGCAATGCGAATGGCATCCAAAATAATCGACGGCGGCATGAAATAGGGCGACGAAATCCGCACCTCAGTGCGAGCGGAGACGATCGCCGCGGTGAACACCTCGATCAGCGTGTGGCGGGAAGGCCCCTCCTCCGCCCAAGCAATCTGCATCGGAGTGGGCAGACAAATGTCGTGTGAAGCCACATAGCTGCTGTATTTCAAGTATTTGCCTGACACATAAGCCCAGTCGGCCACAAAAAGTTTTTGCAGATCCGCCACCACGTCGCCCTCCAGTCGGAGGTGTTCATCGCGCCACTTACCCAGATCGTTGCCATCAAGGTAATATTTTGCGATATTGATACCACCCAAATAGGCCACCTTGCCATCTGTGACCACGATTTTGCGGTGGTTGCGGTGGTTGACACGGGTCGTGAACCAAGGAAAGCCGATCGGCTCGAAGGCTCCGATCTCAATTCCCGCCATGCGCATGCTGCGTAGCATGCTGCGGCTCAGCGCACAAGAGCCCACCGCATCGTAGATGACCCGCACCTCAACACCGGCGTGTGCTTTTCGGATTAGTATTTCGATGATGCTACGGCCAATGCGATCATCGCGAATAATATAATACTCCATGTGAATCGAGTGCGTGGCTCTCTGCAACGAAGTAATCAACGCCGAAAAGGCATTGTTGCCGTTGTGCAGTAATTCGATGCGATTGCAGCGCGCCAAAGGAGTTCCGCAATTGTAGGTGATGAGTGTCGACAGCGGGAAAGCACCCTGCTTGACATGAATGCTGGGAGAGTGGTTTCTGCGAAAGCCCACCAAGATATAGAGAAGCGTCCCCACCACGGGAAGCAGGGTAATAAGGAGTATCCACACTCCGGCAGAGGCAGGGGTGCATTTACGCCGTGTGATGATAAATATCGCCACGACAGCCCAAAACAAATGGATCAGAAGAATGTACATCATATTCAAATAGAGGCACACGCTATGCCAAGAAACATTTGGAAATTAACAATTAACTTTCTATCTTTGTAGTGCAAATATAATAGGGTTCTAATCTTTTTGGGTTAGAATTCTAATTTTTTTTATTTTAATCAAAAAAACTTTCTCAAAAGGGAAGCATTAGAATTATGGCAAAAGAAATTATTCATCTGACAGCAGAGGGCTACAAGAAGCTCAAGGACGATCTTGATCAGATGCGTTCTGTTGAGCGTCCCGCAATCTCGGCGGCAATCGCTGAAGCTCGCGACAAGGGGGACTTATCGGAAAATGCAGAATATGATGCTGCACGTGAGGCGCAAGGTATGTTGGAAATGCGTATTGCCAAAATGGAAGATACGCTCTCCAAGGCTCGCATCATTGATGAGACAAAAATAGATACCACCTACATCCACCTGTTGAGTAAGGTGACTCTACTGAACCACAACAGCCACAAACAAATGATCTACACCCTTGTGGCTGAGCACGAGGCAAATCTGCGTGAAGGTAAATTGTCGGTCAGCACTCCGATTGCGCAAGCTCTGCTGGGTAAAAAGAAAGGCGACCACGTAGATGTGGTGGTTCCCGTGGGCACGATCCATTTCGAAGTCATCGACATAAGTATTTAAGAAGCTGTTTCAAATTTATTAATCTCGTTCTTTTCGGCTCTTTTCGCCCCTGTTTTTGTTCTATAAATCCTCATT
>JAVXCD010000105.1:0-6659 GCA_036659655.1 Alistipes sp. | reverse complement strand
CGGGGCAAAAAGAGCCGAAAAGAACGAGATGAATAAATTTAAAACAGTTTCTTAGTTCAACACAATCGGCTTGTACTTCGGTACCAACAACTTCATCACGATCCAGCCGACCAGATAGGCTACCGCACAGCAGGAGAAAACAATGAAATAACCGGCCGCCTTGCCCTCGAAACCCATAAATACCATCTGAGTATCTCCGGCAAAGGTAAATAGTTGACCTGCACCTTTCTGAATGAAATAAGAACCTACGCCGCCCGCCATACCGCCAATACCGGTGATCGTAGCAATCGCACTCTTGGGAAACATATCACCGATTGTTGAGAATATATTCGCCGACCAAGCCTGATGCGCAGCTCCCGCAATGCCGATGATGATGATCGGAAACCAGTATGAGTAGGCGCCCAGCGGTTGTGCCAGTAACGCCAGCAAGGGGAAAAATGCAAAAATAAGCATGGCTCGCATACGCCCTGCATAGGGATTCATTCCTTTTTTATTCACAAAATAAGTCGGCAGATAACCACCGGCAATGGAGACCATTGTAATGGCATATAACACGAAGATTAATAGCATTGCGGTCGGCGTGTCAGATGCAAAACCGTACACATCACTGATATACGCCGGAGTCCAGAAGAGGAAGAACCACCACACACCGTCGGTCATGAATTTGCCAAAAGCAAAAGCCCATGTTTGGCGATACTTCAGACACTGCCAGAACGAAAGTTTCTTGCCCTCACGCTCTTCGTCTTTTTCCTGCTCCGCAGCGGTACCGGCCATGCTGTCTTGATTGATATAGTCCAGTTCGGCCTGATTAATCTGGGGATGTTCCGCCGGTTTGTTGTAAATAAACACCCAGAAACCCATCCAGACAAAACCGAGTCCGCCGATAACTACAAATGCCATCTCCCAGCCCAGCCAATGTGCCAAGTAGGGAATCGTCAGCGGAGCGATCAGCGCACCCACCGTAGCACCCGAATTGAAGATACTCGTAGCAAATGCCCGGTCTTTCTTTGGAAAATACTCGGCCGTCACCTTGATCGCGGCCGGGAAGTTTCCTGCCTCACCCAGCGCCAGCACAAAGCGTGCGGCGATGAAGAAATAGGTGCTCACGGTCGAAATCGTCAGCACGGTTGTTGCGGCCGTTTCGACAATCAGAGCCGCCTTGTCGGGCAAGCCCACCCACAACTCCGTAGCGATACCACACAAGGCATGAAGGCAGGCACCCACCGACCAAACACCGATGGCCCATAAATAGCCTTTTTTTGTGCCCATCCAGTCGATGAAACGTCCGGCAAATAGCATGCACGCCGCGTAGATGATAGAAAACCACGCGGTGATATTGCCATAATCAGCATCCGTCCAGTGAAATTCGGGTGCAATAAAGTCCTTCCAAGTCAGCGAAAGAACCTGTCTGTCGAGATAATTTACCGTCGTCGCAAAGAAAAGCATAGCACAAATCGTCCAGCGATATTGTGTCATTTTTGCCTTGAGGGTCGATTGGTCTGTTGTCATGAATAGTTGTTTTTTAGTATAATTTATTTACGATTTTTTGCAATTACCGCAAGTGCAAATTTGCATTTTTCGGTAATGGCAGCCCAGTTTTGCGCCGCTATCACCTCTTTGGGGAAGAGTTGCGAACCCATGCCTACACACAGAACACCTGCCTGCATCCACGCTGTGAGGTTCTCCTCGGTGGGCTCAACAGCCCCCGTAGCCATGATGTTCGACCACGGTAGCGGTGCCTTCACATTCTTCACAAACGATGGGCCACCCACATTGCCGGCCGGGAATACTTTGGTCAGGTCACAACCCAACTCCTGTGCCGTGCCGATCTCGGTCACCGAGCCGCAGCCGGGCGTGTAAGGCACTAAGTGACGGTTGCAGATCTTAGCAACCTCTGGATTGAGGTAAGGACCCACTACAAAATTGGTTCCGTATTGCATGTACAGCGCAGCCGTGGGTGCATCGACGATCGAGCCGATGCCAAGGATCATCTCAGGACACTCTGTCGCCACAAATTTCACCAGCCGAATAAAAACTTCGCTGGCAAAATCGCCCCGATTGGTAAACTCGAAAACACGTACACCACCGTCGTAGCACGCCTTGACAACGTGCTGCGCGACATCGGAATCCGCATGATAGAACACCGGCACCATGCCCGTATGTTCCATTGCAGTAAGCACCTGCATCTTTGAAAATCTTGCCATATTTTACTATTTTTTAGAAGCTGTTTCTTACTATCGCTGTACTCGACCACTGGCATTGCCACCGGCAAGGCTCTCGACCTCCTCTGTGGAGACCAAATTAAAATCGCCGTTGATCGTGTGCTTCAACGCCGATGCTGCCACAGCAAACTCCAACGCCTCGCCTTGATTGGGTTTGGTCAGGATGCCGTGGATGATGCCGCCAGAGAATGAATCTCCGCCACCGACGCGATCTATGATGGGGTCGATGTCGTAGCGTTTGGACATGTAGAACTCTTGGCCGTTGTATATCATGGCCTTCCAGCCGTTATGCGTTGCTGAGAAGGACTCCCGAAGAGTCGAAACGACATATTTAAATCCGAATTCAAGCAACATTTTGCGGAAAATTTCCTTGTAGCCCTCCGCATTCGTCTCGCCACCTTCGACATCGGCATCCGGCTTGAAGCCCAAGCACAATTCGGCATCTTCCTCGTTGCCGATGCAGACATCCACATACTTCATAAGTGGTTTCATGATGGATTGCGCCTTCTCTTTTGTCCAGAGTTTTTTGCGGAAATTCAGATCTACCGATACGGTCACTCCGTGACGTTTCGCAGCCTCACAGGCTAAGCGCGTCAACTCGGCCGCCTTGTCCGAAATGGCCGGTGTAATACCAGACCAGTGAAACCAGTCGGCACCCGCCATGATTGTGTCGAAGTCGAAATCCTGCGGATCAGCCTCGGCAATTGCCGAATTTGCCCGATCGTAAATCACCTTTGAGGGTCGCATAGAAGCCCCTGTCTCCAGATAATAGATGCCTACGCGTGCACCGCCGCGAGCCACATAATCGGTCTTTACACCATATTTGCGTAAGGCATTCACGGCCGACTGTCCTATTTCGTGTGTCGGTAGTTTAGTCACAAAATAGGCCTCATGACCGTAGTTGGCACAACTGACAGCGACATTTGCCTCTCCACCGCCATAAACCACATCAAAAGAGTCTGACTGCACGAATCGAGTATTGCCACACGTGGACAATCTCAACATGATTTCGCCTAAGGTTACAACTTTCATAAATAGAGTCCGTTAAATTAATTATAATTTTGGTTATCCAGTTTTATACGGGTAAAAGTACAAAATATTCTGCAATTTACACCATTTAGCCTCCAATACTTATAAATTTCGCAATTTTGGTCGTCCAAATTGATAAAATTACTATTTTTGCAACAAACTATTTCAAGAATATGAAAAATACATTTTTAATTGCAGCCGGTTTCCTATTGGCATCCTGCTCTTCGGGACTCGTTGTCGAGGTAACCAATAGCACCGACCTCGATCGCGAACACGAGACGGTGGAACTGGCATGGAGCGAACTGACAACACTCAAAGACATCACACCCGAAAACGTCGTTGTTATGCAGGACGACGAACAGATTCCTTCGCAGGTGATCTATCGGGGTAATACACAGCCCATTGCATTGCTATTTCAAGCGGAAGTAGATGCAAAAGAGATGGAGAAATACGTCGTCACAACCGGTGTGCGGGAAAACTATCGCACACAGGCGTATGGCCGCTATGTACCTGAACGTAAGGATGATTACGCATGGGAGAACAACAAGGTAGCCTATCGGCTCTATGGTCCCGGATTGGAGACGGAGTTAGTCTCGCCCGGTATCGACGTATGGGTAAAGAGCACCGACCGACTAATTGTCGATGAGTGGTTTGCGCGCAATGACTATCATCACAACTACGGTGACGGCATGGATTGCTACAAAGTAGGGCCGACTCTCGGCGCAGGAGCGTGCGCACCGTTTATCGATGGCAAACTCTGGTTAAGCCACAACTACGCCACACAGGAGTGTCTCGACAACGGGCCAATCCGCACCACAGTGAAACTTACCTACGCCCCCTTCGATGCAAACGGCCGACAGGTGTCGCTAACAAAATATATTTCGCTCGATGCCAACAACCACTTCAACCGCATGGAAAACAATTATGACGGAGAATTCGACACGCTGTCGGTAGCTACCGGTTTCGTGCGTCACGATGTGAAGGGGGTACAGACCGGAACAGATTGGCTGGCGATGTACGAGGCATCTTCTGATACAAAAGATCCCGTACGCGATGGTAACATCTACTTTGGCATCCTCCTCCCCAAAGCCCAATTTCTACCCGATAGTGTGGGACACGTGCTGGCGGTGACCCCCGTAATCAAGGGGCAGCCGATGACCTACTACTGCGGTTCGGGGTGGAGTTTAGCCGGTATAACTGACTTCAACGAATGGATCGAAATGATCCACGAAGAGCAGACAGCCCTCATCACACCGCTCACGGTAACGGTGGTAAAGAGGTAAATCCTCACCCTTGCCGAGCGGTCGCAAGGTACACAGTTCACGATCCTCGAGCCTGTCGAGAGGTCGCAAAGGTCGTTTGAAAATTCCCGATCCTCGAGCTTGTCGAGAGGTCGCAAAGACTGTACTGGAATCGTTCACGATCCTCGAGCTTGTCGAGAGGTCGCGAAGGCAATCAGCACCATGACCTTTGCGACCTCTCGACAAGCTCGAGGATCGTGAAGTTTTCGTTTCTTGGCTATGTTTTCAAAACCCTTCCGCCGGAATTTCACCTTGATCCTTATTTTTCAGCACACCAAATTTGCCATGCAGCCTGCGCTTGACGGATGAATAGTTGTTCCCCATTACAGATATGCGCCCCGCGCTGCTGCCCGTAATCGAGAAATTGCGTCAGCGGCGGGTTGTAGATCAGATCAAAAAGATAGTGATCGGGAGAGATAAAAGCATAGGGTAGTCGGGGGCACTCTTCTACGTGAGGGTACATACCTAAGGGCGTGGCGTTTACGATCAGGCGATGCGAAGCCACCGCATCACAAGGCAGGTTGTCGTAGGTGAGATTTCCCTTCGCAGGGTCGCGCGAAACAAGTGTGTATTCGATTCCCATTTCAGCAAGCACATACTGCACCGCCTGCGAAGCACCGCCCGTGCCAAGCACAAGTGCCTGCGTGGGAATATCCGCACCTAAAAATGTAAGAAGAGCTTCGCGAAAGCCAACCACGTCCGTATTATAGCCCACCAGTCGCCCCTGTATCCGCTTCACGCAGTTGACAGCACCGATGTTGCGTGCCTCATCCGAAAGTTCATCGAGATAGGGTAGTATTTGTTGTTTGTAGGGGACAGTCACATTGAATCCGCACAAATCGGGAACCGCAGTCAGCAACGACGGCAATGCCTCGATAGAGGGCAATTCATAGAGTGTATACATCGTGTCGCGAATGCCTTCGTGCTCGAATTTCGCCGTGAAAAAATTGGCCGAAGCCGAGTGTCCCAAGGGGCACCCTATCAAACCATAGCGTTTCATCGTTTATTTCGGCTGTTTTTTCAGAATCAGCCCACCGACACGCTCGATAACATAGATCAGCAGGAATCCCACCACGCACAACCCAATAGCGGCTCCAATTTGTGCCGGGATCTGCGTCAACGCCTCGTATTGCGCCGGGAAAACATTCTGCTCGACCAATGGCACCACCTCTCCGTGTCCGGTGGTATAGGTCTCCACAACCTCTTTCCACGGCCACACTTTGTTGAGCGAACCAATCATAAAGCCCATCAGCAACGAGATCGTCACATCGTGCCAGTGTTTGAGCAGCCACGACAGCAGATGCGAGAAACTGATGATACCTGCCAATGCTCCGACAATAAATACCGCCATCACAGGAATATTAAAATCGCCGACGGCCTGCATGATATATTGATATTTCCCCATCAGCAGCAGGATGAATGCCCCCGAAATACCGGGCAGGATCATGGCGCAGATCGCCACTGCACCCGACAGCATCACAAACCACCAGTCATTGGGAGTCTCGGCAGGTGACACCACCGTAATCCAATAGGCGATCACAATGCCGACAAGGAGCGAGAGGATCGTCTGCACATTCCACTTGCCCACTTCTTTTGCAACCAACAGTGCCGAAGCAATGATAAGTCCAAAGAAAAACGACCAGATTTCGATCGGATGATGTTCGAGCAGGTAGGTCATCAGCCGCGCCAGCGAGAAAATAGAAATGCCGATTCCGCACAATACCGAGATCAAGAAATTGCCGTTGATATGTCGCCAGAAATCCGCGAATCTAAAACTAAAGAGCAACTTCACCGCCTGAAGATTGACACTTTTAATGGAGTCGATCAACTCTTCGTAGATGCCCGAAATAAACGCAATCGTACCACCCGACACGCCGGGAACAACATCGGCCATACCCATGGCACAGCCCTTTAACAACAATATCAGATATTTATACATCTTTTTTTTTGTTTGTGCAGACAAAGTTAGTGAAAATTCCCCAATAATCCGTAACGGCATGGCATTCGATACGACTGAAGCAATGCACAACAAGATTCTTCACTGCGGACAGAATGAGATCGTTCCGAATAATGGACAAATGACGGATCAAGCGCAAACCCCGGTGGA
>JAVXCD010000104.1:0-6728 GCA_036659655.1 Alistipes sp. | reverse complement strand
TCCTCATTTAGCTCGCTAAAATCGGATTTACAGGACAAAAACAGGAACAAAAATAACTCTCAAATAACTTCGGTAACAAATTCAAACAGTTTCTAAATAACAGCATGATGAACCGTCTGATAGTCTTCTTATTTTTGATTTGCCCCTTGTCGCTTGTCGCACAGACTACGACACGGACGGATGCAAGGGTCGCCCAACAGAAACTCAATCAAGTATATCGCTATCTGAATGGCATTTACGTTGATCCGGTAGATATGTCCCCTCTGGTGGAAAGGGCCATAAGGAGCATGTTAGAGGAGTTGGACCCCCACTCCGGTTATATTGATGCGGCGGAGATGGAGAATGTCAAAATCTCCTTCGATGGCGAATTCAGCGGCATCGGGGTCGAGTTTAATATCCTGAAAGACACGGTGATTGTGGTCAACACCATCGTCGGAGGTCCGGCAGAACAAGTGGGCGTGCTGCCCAACGATCGGATCGTGAAGATCGACACCACCAGTGCTATCGGGTTCAAACAAAGTGATGTACCGAAGTATCTGCGTGGCAAAACAGGTACAAAAGTCGAAATCGAAGTGGTGAGACACGGCGAGAAAACGCCGCTGTCGTTTATGATTGTGCGGGATAAAATCCCGCTCAACACAGTCGATGCGGCATACAAAATCGATAAGCAGATCGGCTACATCAAAGTCAACCGTTTCGGGCGCACCACAATGAGCGAATTTCGCGAAGCTTTCCAGTCGCTACACGGCATAGAGGGGCTGATTCTCGATCTGCGTGGCAACGGAGGCGGGCTCTTGGATCAAGCCATCGAGATGGCCGACTTCTTCCTGCCACGGGGAGCGGTGATCGTCTCGACAGAAGGGCGCGCCGTGCCTGCAACCTCTTTTGCGGCACAGTCAAACGATGAATTTCCAAACGGCAAGGTAGTTGTCCTGCTCGACGAAAACTCGGCGTCGGCCAGCGAGATTGTCGCCGGAGCTCTGCAAGATTGGGATCGCGGCATCGTGCTCGGTCGGCCGAGTTTCGGCAAGGGACTCGTGCAACGACAGATGCTACTCGATGATGGTTCGGCCGTGCGGATTACCATTGCCCGCTACCACACACCCTCAGGACGTGTCATTCAACGCCCCTACGAAAAAGGCAAACGAGAGGAGTACTACAAAGAGCATTTCACACGAACAGATCTCGCAAAATCAGACACAGCAAGTGCTGCAACACCCATGTACAAGACCCTGCGCACTCATCGCACGGTGTATGGCGGTGGCGGGATCACTCCCGACATCTTCATACCGATCGACACGACAGGGATTTCCACCTACCTCATCAACCTCGTTCGCCGTGGCGTGATCAACGAATATACACTCTCCTACCTCGATGCAAATCGGCGGACACTGGTGCAGAAATACCCCACATTCGAGAATTACAACGCACGGTTCGAAGTTTCGGAAGAGATGCTGCGCACCTTGATCGCTTTGGCCGAGCAACGTAGCGTTCCCTTCGACGAGAAAGGTTACGAAGAGTGTAAAGAGTTGTTGACAACCCAGTTAAAGGCTATTATAGCCCAGAAATTATTCTCGGTAACGGCTTTTTATCGGGTGATGAATGAGACCGAAAATGAGATGTATCACCGCGCCATCAGATTACTCCGCAATTGGGAGACAGAGGGACGCCCCATTCTCGAAACAGGTACAAAATAGCACCTATTTCTCTCGCTGATCAATAAATTTCAGCAACAAATCGTAAGCCGGACCGCACATATCGCCGTGGTTGAAACCGTCGAGTTCATAGAACGTAACATCTTTGTGTCCGGCCAGTTTCAACATACGCCAAAAATAAGCGGTCTCCTCATAACGGCCATATAATTCCTGTTCGCGGTCACCCGACACGATCAACATCGGAGCGGCATCGCCACGTACATAGTAGAGCGGTGCGAGCGTATCAATCAAGGGCTGTGTAGGGTTCATACCCATACGCCGCCGCTGCTCGAAGTGGGTGATCGCCTGCCCGCTGAAGGGAATAATCCCGGCCAGCGAGTCCGCCTCAAACCCATATTTTGCCAAATAAGCCCGATTCAAACCAACCATATCCACCAAATACCCCCCGGCAGAATGCCCAGCGAGATAGATTTTCGACGGATCACCGCCATAGCGCGCCACATTGTCGAAGGTCCACGCCACAGCCGCAGCCGCATCGTCGATAATCTCTGACACACTGACGTGTGGCGAGAGCCTATACCCCACTGCCACAATAACATAATCCTTCGTAAGCAATTCATTTGGCACAAAGCGATCGCCGCCCGTCAGCCCGCCGCCATGGAACCAGACCACCACAGGCACAGCCTTTGTTGTGGACTTATGAGCCACATCCACACGACAACGCTGCTGTGTATAGGCCTCTTTCGAGTTTCGATACGGGACTTCCCTTTCGATTGTATAACTTTGAGCCACAGCACACAAGCACCACAGCAAAGTCGTCGTTAACAGCAAGGATTTTTTCATTTTTTTGGATTTTAAAAACTATTCATTTCATGATTCTCAAACCTGTCGAGAGGTTGCAAAGGTATAATATATAATATCTGCGTTTCGTGTGACGATGAAACACGATCCTCGAGCCTGTCGAGAGGTCGCAAAGGCACGGTGCTGATTGACCTTGCGACCTCTCGACAGGCTCGAGGATCGTACACCGTGCTTTTGCGACCTCTCGACAAGCTCGAGGAGCGGGAACTTTTCAAGAGTTGCGACACCGCGTTGTCTTTGCGACCTCTCGACAAGCTCGAGGATCGAATTTTCTCTTCATCTTCAGACTCACTAAAATATTTGCTTAATCGGAGTTCCCACCGGGTTTTGCGCTTGATCGGAAACTTTTCAAGAGTCACGACACCGTGGTGTCTCTGCGGTCTCTCGACAAACGATTAGAAAAGTTTCTTTTTCGACGGCAGCACCACAAAATCTTTCAGGTAGAGCGGTTCGAAATAGGCTATATCCTCCGTCTGACCCGCATCTAAAGCCTGCTGTGCCAAGCGAGCCAGTCCTCTTGCTGAGGGAGTTACGTCGATCAGCTGCGCATTATCCAACATTGCAGCACACTTCTGCGCCCCGTCGCCAAAAATCACAAATGGCCGCGCACCATCACGCCACGTCGCAAAGGTCGTTTCATCCACCACCTCTGCCGACACTGGAGACAGCACTTTACCTTCAGCATCAAAAAGTTGCGTATAAACCTCCATGCGACGGGCATCCGCCATGGGACAGAGTACAGCATGCTCCCAAGACTCGACCGACACGATACCCGCCTCATAATCTTCGCGTGCCACTTCAGTCAGCACATCGAGCGACCCGATGGCCACAAAGGGCTTTTTCAAACCATAGCACAACCCCTTAGCAAATGACACCCCAATGCGCAAGCCCGTATAGGAACCCGGTCCTTTGCTCACCGCCACAGCGTCAAGATCTTCAGGGTCTATCTCCATCTCGGTCAACAATTCATCCACAAAGACTGCGACTTTCTTGGCATGATCCCGCCCCCCGTCACTCTCACGCAAGGAGATCAACTCGCCGTCTTTGGCAATTCCCA
This sequence comes from Alistipes sp., assembly GCA_036659655.1. Classification (GTDB taxonomy): domain Bacteria; phylum Bacteroidota; class Bacteroidia; order Bacteroidales; family Rikenellaceae; genus Alistipes. The sequence continues at coordinate 3,155 of JAVXCD010000104.1, read as the reverse complement.
CAGAGCAAATATCCGTCCCTGTCTCAATACATAATATCAATGACATATTCTTATTTTTTATGATTCTTCAATGCTTTGTCCATTTCGCGCCGCGCATCCGTCTCTTTGAGGTGTTCGCGTTTGTCGTATGATTTGCGCCCGCGCGCCAACCCGATGACCACCTTCGCCAAACCTCGGTCGTTGATGAATAGCCGCAGGCCGACAATTGTCAAGCCCCTGTCCTGCCCGGCTCGTTGCAACTTGACGATCTCTTTGCGGTTGAGCAACAACTTGCGATCCCGCTTGGGGATGTGGTTGTTGCATGTGCCCCACGCATATTCGGCGATATTGATGTTGCGTATCCACAACCCATCCTGCTCGAAATAGCAAAACGAATCGGTCAGCGACACCTTGCCCGCACGGACAGATTTGATCTCCGTGCCGACCAGCACAATGCCCGCAACATACTCTTCGAGAATCTCATAGTCGAAGGTCGCGCGCTTGTTGCGTATATTTATGTTTTTTTGGTCTGCCATATTATTCAAAAACGGTACAGTTGTTGCCAATTTATAGTACGAGGGGTGGAGCCGGTTAAGGTAACTTTTTTTATCTTTAATCTATTTTACACATCTTTCTGTTTATTTTCTGTTTGCACGGTATGCGTAGTGATACGCGTACAATCCGGCCTCCGCTCCTCTTTTTTTATAAAATTAATCGTTGTAACTTTTTCGCTATCGTCACCTTCGCCTTATTCAGTCCGGCCAGCCGTTGCATGATCTCTTTCATGCGGTCGTCCGGCAGATCCTCATCGCTCAATTTCTCGTGTAGTTCTTTGACGATTCGCTCGATAACCTTAGACTTATAGAGTGTCACCGCCTTGGGTACACCCACCGCCAACATCTCGGCATCGCTCTCTATGTGAACCTCTTTTGTTTTCCACAGTTCGCTGGCAATGTAGTTGTCCTCAGAGGTCAAAATATCGACTGAGATGTTGCAGACATCCGGATTCGGGTGATTCAAAAAAGGATGCATTGGCACCTCTATGCCCTGTCCGATCACACTCCACTGCCTCCTATATTCAGATAAAATCTCGTTGTACAACCCATTCTCAAATTGAAGGTTGTCGGCATCCAGCTCCCCGAAGATCACCTCCGCGACGTTGTACTGCACCATATTACGACCCTCTTTGTATTCGAAATTGCAATGTCCGTACTTCAACAGATATTTTATCAACTCCTTTTCCAATGCCTCCGTGCTACTGCCACCTGCCTGCTGCTTCACATACTCCACCACGGGTAACTTCGTCTCCTCACGCTTGAGTGCCGTCTGGCGACGCACAAATTCGTCGGTCTCGCGATCTCCCGTCGAGGACATCCGCTTGCGCGCCACCTCCGAGATGAGGATATTTTCGTCAATATCCATCGTGCGGGCACACTCCTTGGTGAAGACCGAGCGTTGAATCTGATCGGGAATCTGCGCAATGGACTGTACCATATCACCAATCAGTGCCGCCTTTTTTATCGGGTCATTCTGTGCATCCTTCAGCAATAACTTTGCCTTAAAGGTCAGAAAGTCCTCCTCGTGGGCATGAATGTAATCTTGCACCTCCGTGGCACTGTGCGCACGGGCAAACGAATCGGGATCATCCTCCGCCGGTAACAATACCACTCGCACGTTCATGCCCTCCTGAAGGATCATGTCTATGCCGCGCAACGAAGCATGGATGCCTGCCGAATCACCGTCGTAGATTACCGTGATGTTTTTGGTAAAGCGATTCAGCAACCGGATCTGCTCGGTGGTAAGCGAAGTCCCCGACGAGGAGACCACATTTTCGACACCCGCCTGATGCATTGAGATCACGTCGGTATAACCCTCGACCATGATGGCAAAGTCCTGCTGCTGAATGGCTTTTTTGGCAAAATAGAGCCCGTAAAGTTCTCGTTTTTTGCTATATATCTCACTTTCGGGGGAATTCTGGTATTTGGCCACCTGTTTGTCCGTGCGCAACGTCCGCCCGCCGAAAGCCACGACACGCCCCGAAATATTGTGTACGGGGAACATCACGCGGTCACGAAACCGATCGTACAGCGTGCCGTCACTCTCCCGCTTGAGCGAGAGTCCCGTTGAGACCAGAAACTCCTCTTTGTAACCCGCCCCCACAGCATCTTTCGACATCCGATCGCCCTTCGAGGGACAGAAACCCAGTCCGAATTTCTGAATCGTCTCGTCGGTCATGCCCCTCTTCTGCCTGAAGTAACTCATACCGACACTCATACCCTCGGATTCGTGGTGCAGGTAACGAGCAAAATAGTCGGCCGCCCAACTATTGAGTGCAAACATACTCTCACGGTTGTCGTTTTTCTGCACATCCTCCTCGGTCAACTCCTTCTCCTTCACCTCGATACCATAGCGTTTTGCCACAACCTTCAAGGCCTCCGGATAAGTCATACCCTCGTGTTCCATGATGAAGGTCACCGCGTTACCGCCCTTCCCGCATCCGAAACATTTGAACAACCCTTTGGAGGGCGAGACGACAAACGACGGAGTCTTCTCGTTGTGAAAAGGACAGCACGCCTGATAGTTCACGCCCTTCCGTTTGAGCGTAACATATTCGCCTACAATATCCACGATATTGGCGGCGGCATAAATTCGGTCTACTGTCTCTCTGTCGATCATCCCCGCAAAGGTACAAAAGAAATCATGATTTTTCGCACTTATTCTACTTTTAGAAAGAGGCGAAATGTTCAATTATCATTATTTTTAATCATCCTACTATTTGAATGGAACTTTGTCCTTCAAAATGGACAACTATGAGAAAACTGATTCTTTTATTCACACGGTCTCTGTTTATTTTAGCAACTGTTTGAATTTGTCACCGAAGTTATTTACATAAATTCAGGATCAAACGGGATTTCTTGCCGATGAAAAAATCATACGATCCTCGAGCCTGTCGAGAGATCGCAGTTAGAAAAATTATTCCCGATCCTCGAGCCTGTCGAGAGGTCGCAGTTAGAAAAATTATTCTCGATCCTCGAGCTTGTCGAGAGGTCGCAGGGACTTTGAAAACACAATGTACGATCCTCGAGCCTGTCGAGAGGTCGCAAGGGCACGGTGCTGATTGTCTTTGCGACCTCTCGACAAGCTCGAGGATCGTGCATGTTTTTGCTCTGCTCTGC
>JAVXCD010000103.1:0-6758 GCA_036659655.1 Alistipes sp. | reverse complement strand
ACCGTGACCTTGCGACCTCTCGACAGGCTCGAGGATCGTGAACTTTCAAGTGATTTTGCGACCTCTCGACAGGCTCGAGGATCGTGCGTCTTTGCGACCTCTCGAACGATAGTGAAAGTGCTAAAAAAACTCAACCCGTCAGGCTCATTCAGAACCAATCTAAACCGTTTTTAAATGACATAAAAAATCGGTTTCTGCAATCGCGGAATCAGATTTGCTCTGCCCTTTTATGAAATTATAAATTGATTTTGTATCTTTGTTCGATATTTCGCTTGCAATGGCAGAGAAAGAAAAAAACATATTAGAAAAATTAGAGGAGCAGGACTATAAGTACGGCTTCAGTTCGGATATTGAGACCGACATGATCGGCAAAGGGCTCAGCGAAGAGGTCGTGCGGGTGATCTCCATGAAAAAGGGCGAACCTGAATGGATGACCGAGCGTCGTTTGAAGGCCTATCGGCATTGGCTAACGCTCGAACCACCCACTTGGGCACATCTGACTATCCCGGCGATCGACTTCCAAAATATCATCTATTACGCCGCGCCCAAGGTGCAAAAATCACTCAACTCGATGGATGAAGTCGATCCGGAACTCAAACGCACATTCGACAAGTTGGGCATTCCGCTCGAAGAGCAGATGATGCTGTCGGGAGTTGCCGTCGATGCCGTGATGGACTCTGTTTCGGTGAAGACCACCTTCAAGGAGACGTTGGGCGAGATGGGCATTATCTTCTGCTCTATTTCGGAGGCTATTCGCGACTACCCCGAACTCATTCGCAAACATTTGGGCAGCGTGGTGCCCTATACAGATAATTTTTATGCCGCACTCAATGCTGCGGTTTTCTCCGACGGATCGTTCTGCTACATACCCAAGGGGGTACGTTGTCCGATGGAATTGTCCACCTATTTTCGCATCAATGCGGTGGGTACCGGGCAGTTTGAGCGCACACTGATCGTGGCCGACGAGCGGTCGTATGTCAGTTACCTTGAGGGGTGCACAGCTCCGCGACGCGATGAGAACCAGTTGCACGCAGCCGTGGTGGAAATTGTGGTCGAGAAGGATGCCGAGGTGAAATATTCTACCGTTCAGAATTGGTATCCGGGGGATAAGCAGGGACGTGGCGGCATCTATAATTTTGTGACCAAGCGAGGCATTTGCCGCGAAAATGCCCATCTCTCGTGGACACAGGTGGAGACCGGTTCGGCCATCACGTGGAAGTATCCGAGCTGCATTTTAGCCGGTGACAATGCCGTGGGTGAATTTTACTCGGTGGCGATGACCAATCATTTTCAGCAGGCCGACACCGGCACGAAGATGATCCACATCGGGCGTAACACACGCAGCCGCATCGTATCGAAAGGTATTTCGGCCGGCAAAAGTCAGAACTCCTATCGCGGTTTGGTGCGGGTGGCAAAGGGGGCCGAGAATGCCCGCAACTATTCGCAATGCGACTCTCTGCTGATCGGAGATCGGTGCGGAGCACACACCTTTCCCTCGATCGACTGTCGCAACCGCACGGCCGTACTGGAGCACGAGGCGACAACCTCCAAGATCTCCGAGGAACAACTCTTCTACTGCAATCAACGCGGGCTCTCCACCGAAGATGCCGTGGGGTTGATTGTCAACGGCTACGCCAAAGAGGTGTTGTCTAAATTGCCGATGGAGTTTGCCGTCGAGGCGCAAAAACTGCTCGCCATCAGTCTGGAAGGATCGGTGGGATAAGCCGCCAAAGGAGCTGTTTTAAGAAGCTGTTTTAAATTTGTATAATAAAGCAAAAATAAGATATGTTATCAGTCAAAAATTTATGTGCGCGAGTCGCCGACAAAGAGATCTTGAAAGGCATCAACCTCGAAGTCAAGGCGGGCGAGGTGCACGCAATCATGGGACCCAACGGCTCCGGCAAGAGCACGCTGGCTTCGGTGCTGGCCGGCAATGAGAAGTACACCGTCACACAGGGCGAAGCCACCTTTTTGGGGCAAGATCTGCTGACGATGTCCATCGAAGACCGGGCGCGATTAGGCCTGTTCCTCGGTTTCCAATATCCGGTTGAGATTCCGGGGGTCTCCATGGCGAATTTCATGAAAATGGCGGTGGCTGAACACCGCAAATTTCGCGGTGAAGAGCCGCTGACGGCTGCGGAATTTCTGCGCCTGATGCGCGAGAAAAGTGCAATTGTGGAGTTGAACGCCAAACTTTCGGGTCGCGCGGTCAACGAAGGTTTCTCCGGTGGTGAAAAGAAGAAAAACGAGATTTTTCAGATGGCGATGCTCTCGCCGAAGCTGGCAATCTTAGACGAAACAGACAGCGGGCTGGACATCGATGCCCTGCGGATCGTGGCCACGGGGGTGACCAAACTGCATACGGCCGACAACGCCACCGTGGTCATCACGCACTACCAACGACTGCTGGACTACATCGTACCGGATTTCGTACACATTCTCTACGACGGACGCATCATCTATTCGGGCGACAAGTCACTGGCTCTGCGACTCGAAAAAGAGGGATACGATTGGTTGATTAACGACTATAAGAAAGCGTGATGGAACTGACAAAGATGGTTTGCGGCGACGGATTCAACCGGTTCGACGGAGAGGTATTGCACCTCACGCAGGCGACTGCGGTGCCGTTTTCGGTAGTGAATCCCACCCGACTTACGGTCGAAGTTGCGGCGGAGGTTGCGGGACAACTTGTTCTCCTTCATGCGCAAGCCGATCAGGCGACGATCAACGTGCGACTGGGAGAAGGGGCACAGTTGGATGTTGTCGAACTCTTTACGGCCGAGGCCTTTGTGGAGTTGGGCATCGTGCAGGCTTCACACAGCCGTTGCACAGTCACCCTTGCCGAGTTGGCAAGTGCCAACCTAACCTGCAAAATAGCATTGAATGGTGCGCATGCCGAGAATGATGTGAACGGTGTCTTTTTGGTGTCACATGCGGAACACGCCGTGGTGGATGTGCAGACCACCCATCGGGCGACGGACTGTCGCAGCAAATCGCTGATCAAAGGGGTTGCCGCCGGCAGTGCCACGGGCGAATTTCGGGGACTGGTCTACGTTGCACCCGATGCTCAGCGCACCGATGCTCAGCAGCAAAGCCGCAACATCGAGCTGAGCGACACAGCACATATCACCACCCGGCCGCAACTCGAAATCTATGCCGATGATGTGAAGTGCAGTCATGGAGCGACGGTGGGACAGATGGACACGGAGGCGATTCTTTATATGCGTCAGCGGGGGTTGAGCGAGGCACAGGCACGCGCACTGCAAATCGAAGGATTTGTCGGCGATGTGGTGCAGCACTGCCCCATCGAGTCGTTGCGTGAAGAACTAATGCGTCTGGTAACGGTAAAATTAGAAAATGTTTGACATAGATAAAATACGCGGGGAGTTCCCGCTACTGCAACGCACCGTCTACGGCAAGCCGCTCATCTACCTCGACAGCGGAGCCACGGCTCAAAAGCCGCAATGCGTAATCGACAAGGTGAACTACCTGCATTGCGAGTTGAACGCCAACATTCATCGGGGCGTGCACTACCTCTCCGAGGAGGCCACGACGATGTATGAGGCGGCACGCGAGCGCATCCGCACCTACATCGGTGCAGCACACCGCGAGGAGATCCTCTTCACGGCCGGTGCTACGGCTTCGCTCAACACGGTGGCCTATGCGTGGGGCGAGCAGTTCCTACACAAAGGCGACAACATCCTCATCAGCGAGATGGAGCACCACTCCAACATCGTGCCGTGGCAGTTGATTGCCGAGCGGAAAGGGGTAGAGATTCGTGTGTTGCCCTTCGACGACGCAGGGCGACTGATGACCGAGAAATTGACCGAACTGCTCGACGAGCGCACCAAAGCCGTCGCTGTGACACAGGCTTCGAATACGCTGGGCACACGTCCCGATCTGAAACAGCTCATCGACACGGCACACCGCGCAGGTGCGATCGTTGTGGTAGACGGCTGTCAGGGCGTTGTCCACGGCGGGGTCGATGTCGTGGCATTGGATTGCGACTTTTATGCCTTTTCGGGACACAAACTCTATGCACCCACCGGTATCGGAGTACTCTACGGCAAACGCGCGCTCTTAGAGGCCATGCCCCCCTTCCTCTGCGGAGGAGACATGGTAGATCGGGTGTCGTTCGCCAAGACCACCTATGCGCCGCTGCCACTGAAATTCGAAGCAGGCACTGCCAACTTCACAGGAGCCATTGCACTGGGTGAGGCCGTGAAGTTTTTAGAGCAATTCCCGGCAGGCGAGGTAGAGACCTACGAACAGACACTCCTCGACTATGCCACCCGCCGACTGTCCGCCATCGACGGACTGCGGATCTACGGCACCCAGCCCGACAAATGCGCCATCGTGTCGTTCAACATCGAGGGGGTACACCCCTATGATTTGGGCATGATTCTCGACAAGTTAGGCATCGCCGTGCGCACGGGGCAACATTGTGCCGAACCGGTGATGACCCACTACGGCGTGAGCGGCATGTGTCGAGCCTCGTTTGCCCTGTACAACACCCTGTCGGAAATTGATGCGCTCACCGAGGGCATCCTCCGAGCAACCCGCATGTTGAAATAAGCAAGAACCTGATCCATCATTGTTTTAGATTATTAAAATACGAAAACCCTATGTTTATTGTACTCGAAGGATTGGACGGAGCCGGTAAATCCACCCAGATTAAGATGCTGCAACAGCTGTTCTGCGACCAAGGCGTGGAGAGTGAGTTTGTGCATTTTCCGCGTTTCGACGCGCCCGTTTACGGAGAGTTAATTGCGCGTTTTCTGCGTGGCGAACTCGGCTCCCTTGAACAGGTGAATGCCTATTTAGTGGCGTTGATCTTTGCGGGAGACCGTCGGGATGCTGCACCTCAAATCCGCCAATGGATGGCGCAGGGCAAGGTGGTGATCGCCGATCGCTACGTCTTTTCGAACATAGGCTATCAATGTGCCAAACTGCCCACCGAGGCGGAGCGTCAACAACTCAAAGAGTGGATTCTGAAGCTCGAATACGGCTATAACAACCTCCCCACGCCCGACGTATCGCTGTTTTTGGATGTGCCGTTTGCCTTCACCGAGCACAAACTCACGCAGGAACGCGCCGGCGACGACCGCAACTACCTCAACGGTGAGCGGGACATTCACGAAGCATCACTTGTGTTGCAACAGAGCGTGCGCAAGGTCTATCTGGAGGCTGCTCAGAGCGAAGACAATCTGTTTGTGGTGGATTGCAGCAACGCGACGGGCGGAATGGAGACCCCTGAAGGCATCTTTGCCAAGATCCGCGCAACGCTCATCCCTATATTAGAGAAGGCATGACACTTAAACCGCTCAAACTACTCTCCACCGTCAGCCGTGTGATTCTGGCGTGCACATTCATCGTATCGGGATTTACAAAAGTCGTCGACCCGTGGGGTACAGCCATTAAGATCAACGAATACCTGTCAATTTACGGATTTGAATTTCTTGAAAAAGGGAGCATGCTTTTTTCCATCTGGCTGTGTGGTGCAGAGCTGATGATGGGTTGTATGCTGCTGTTCAAGGTACGCATACGACTGGTTTCGATCTTCGCCTTTGTGTCGCTGATTTTCTTCACGCTGCTCACCTTTCTGAGTGCTTCGTGGATTCCCGTGGAGGATTGCGGCTGCTTCGGCGAGGCCATTAAGTTGACCCCGTGGGAGACGTTTGCGAAAAATATGGTGATGCTGCCTATGTCTTATCTGGTCTGGCAACGGTATCGTCCCGACAAAATCTTTGCCTTCAAACCGATGGAGATCGTACTGACAGGCTTGTTTTTCACCCTCTCCATGGGATTGGGTGTCTTCTGCTGCCGCCACCTGCCACTCGTCGATTTTCTGCCCTACAAAGTCGGTGTCAACATCTACCAAGCCATGAATGCACCGAGCCCCGAGCCGGAAGGAACCACAGAAACGGTGCTGGTATATCGCAACTTGCAAACAGGCGAAGTCCGCGAATTTGCACTTACCGACACCACGTGGCAGGATACGCAAACTTGGGAGTGGCAAGACACACGCACCACCAGCAAAGAGCCCAACATCAAACCGTTGATCAATGATTTCGCCGTGCACGACGTAGAGGGCGATGTGACAGAGGAGCTGCTGACCACTCCGGGTGAGGTCTACATGATCTGCGTGAACTCCTTTGCGCAGCTACCCCACTCCTGCGCCAAACGACTGAGGTCTTTGGTCGAGCAGGCGCAAGCATCCGGCGCACAGGTAGTGTGTCTCACCCCGGAACCTCTGCGTGAGGTGACCTACCATTCGTTCGACGGCAGCGAGGGCGTGCGGTGCTATAATGCCGACGCGTCGATGCTCAAGACCATGTTGCGCGCCAATGCGGGTGTGGTGGAATTGCGGGACGGAACGATTGTGGCAAAAAAGAACTGCCGCGACATTCGTCCTTAACAATAGCTGGTAGCGTGTTTATTGACCTTGATTTAGAAAGGAGACATAGTCAAATTCATCCAAATAACGTCGCCCCGATAGTCCATTCTGATCCATGATTCGACCAGCAACATACTTGTCGAGCGAACGAACAGTGTGTACAAAAGGATATTTCACATGCTCTTCGTAAGCAAAAATCATTTTGTTGGCATAAGGTAGCCGGGCAAAACGTTCAAGCAATTCATCGGACAATTGCGGCACCTCCATCAATACATATATATTATCGAAATGAATGCGTGCAGTACGCTCGATCCATTTTGCTTTTGCTTCGGCAAAAGTTTTGTAATGGAGAAAATGGAGC
>JAVXCD010000102.1:0-6777 GCA_036659655.1 Alistipes sp. | reverse complement strand
CTCTTTTTTGTGTAACGCTATTTCAGGACGGGACACATTTTGATAATAAAAGCCGTCCTGCATTATTGTAGGACGGCTTTTATTAGGATATATAGGTGCTTAACCTAAGTAGGATTTTAGCAATTTGCTGCGAGATGAATGACGCAGGCGACGAATGGCTTTCTCCTTGATCTGACGGACGCGTTCCCGTGTGAGATCAAATTTCTCGCCGATCTCCTCAAGGGTCATCTCCGAATTGCCGATGCCGAAGAAATATTTGATGATGTCGCGTTCGCGATCGGTTAGGGTCTCCAGTGCGCGATCGACCTCGGTGGAGAGCGACTCGTTCATCAAACCGCGATCCGCATTGGGCGAATCGGGATTGATCAGCACATCTAAAAGACTGTTGTCCTCGCCGTCGGCAAAGGGGGCATCCACCGAGACGTGACGACCTGCCACACGAAGTGTGTCGGTCACCTTTTCACGCGGCAACTCCAATTCATTAGCCAACTCATCGGGCGAGGGTGTGCGTTCGTGCTCCTGCTCGAAACGAGCAAAAGCCTTGTTGATCTTGTTGAGCGAGCCCACCTGATTGAGTGGCAGGCGCACAATACGAGACTGCTCGGCCAAAGCCTGAAGAATCGACTGACGAATCCACCACACCGCATAGGAGATGAATTTGAAACCACGGGTCTCATCGAACTTTTCGGCAGCTTTGATCAAGCCAAGATTGCCCTCATTAATTAAGTCTGGAAGGCTAAGTCCTTGGTTCTGATACTGTTTTGCAACAGATACCACAAAACGGAGGTTGGCTTTTGTGAGTTTCTCAAGAGCCTCCTGATCTCCTTTCTTGATGCGCTGGGCAAGTTCCACCTCCTCTTCCACCGTAATAAGTTCTTCTTTGCCGATCTCCTGAAGGTACTTATCCAAAGAGGCACTCTCACGGTTGGTGATGGATTTTGTAATTTTTAATTGACGCATGTGTTCTATTTTTTACTTATTTTTACAACTATTGTCGTCCGCCTGCGCCACCAAAAGAGATGGCTGCGGTGCGAGCATCGAAATGCTCATCTTTGAAGCGTATTTTGTCTGTTATTATTGTATGTCCGGCCGGGATAAAGAACTGTTCGGTCTTACTGGTGTCATTACGCAAAACATCCTCCATTTGTTTCACTGTACGATCTATTTTTTATTTTATGAAGAGCGTTGGATTGATCGCTATGCTGTCAATTGTCTTAATGTCAGTCAGTTGATTTGTTGTATTCGAGGGAAATTATTATTTTGTTTTAAATTTTTAGAAACTTTGCGCAAGTGCGGCACGCTATATTTGTCGCAAAACCCGAAAATTATGAGAAAATATCTTTTCCTTTATGCCGTTGCTGCGACGGTTTTGATCGTGTACGGTTATCGCCATTACCGTGCTGAAAACAGGCGGCTTGCACAGAATCAGGTGACCATGAGTCTGTCGGCGGATCATTATCGAACCCGGTTGGGCAAGGAGGCTGCTTCGGTGCAGGCATTGCGCCTGCGCTGCGCGGAGTACAAGCAGTTGCGTGCCGAGGATGCCACCTGTATCCAAGCCCTCGGACTCAAGATCCGCAGGTTGGAATCTGTGGCCAAAACGGTCACGACGACCACGCTCGAAGTGCGTACTGTACTGCGTGATACGGTGATTTTGCGCGACACGTTGCGACTGTTTCGCTGGCACGATACGTGGGTGACGGTCGAGGGGCTGATTTGTGCCGATTCGGTGCAATGCCGAGTCAAAAGTGTAGACACATTGCGACAGATCGTGCACCGTATTCCGCGGCGTTTTCTCTTTTTCCGATGGGGTACAAAAGCCCTGCGGCAAGAGATCGTTTCATCCAACCCCCATACGCACATTATCTATACGGACTATGTGAAGATCGAGCGGTGAAAAAATATTTGAGGATTATGAGGGCACGATATATATTTATATATATCTTTGCAAATTATGATACATAGGACAGCGATATTTCCCGGATCTTTTGATCCCTTCACACGAGGTCACGAAGCCCTCGTATCGGAGGCGTTGAACCTTTTCGACAAGGTGGTGATCGGCATCGGTAACAACAGCAAGAAAGCGGGTTTGCTGACCGTTGAAAACCGCAAGCGCATGATTGACGACCTCTATGCCGGAGATCCCCGCATCGAGGCTCGCATCTACACGGGGCTTACGGGGGCTTTTGCCATGGATGAGAATGCCTGTGCCATCATCCGCGGCGTGCGCAACACCACCGATTTCGAGTACGAGCGCACGATGGAGGCCACGAATCATCGTCTGTATGCGCATATTACGACCGTCATGCTTTTCACGCCCTCGCCTGTGGCCGACATTTCGTCGAGTACGGTGCGGGAGGTGTTGTCGTTTGGTCGGTCGGTGGCCGAGTTTATCCCTGAAAGTATAAATATAAAAAATTACTTATAACGTTATGATGGAATTTTCAGCTGAAATGATCGCCGGTTTTCTGGGTGGCGATCTTGTTGGCAACAAAGACACCACAGTCTGCACGGTCTCTTCGATCGAAGAGGGGCGCGCGGGATCGCTGGCATACCTCACAAACCCCAAATATGAATCTTTTCTCTACACCACGCAAGCATCTGTCGTGCTGGTAAATCGCTCGTTCGAACCGGCGCAGGCCGTGGCTGCCACCCTGATCAAGGTGGACAATGCCGAGGAGTGTGTGTTGAAGTTGTTGGAGATGTACAACGCGGCAAAACCGCAGAAAAAGGGAATAGGTAAATGGGCCTCTATCTCCGAGCAGGCACAGCTTGGTAAGGAGTGCTATGTAGGTGATTTTACGGTGATTGAGGCCGGTGCGAAAATTGGTGACAACTGCCAGATCTATCCGCAGGTCTACATTGGTGACGGGGTGAGTGTGGGTGAAGGAACGAAAATTTATCCCGGAGTGAAGATCTATGAAGGCTGCCACATCGGTAAAAACTGTATCTTGCATGCCGGAGCGGTGATCGGAGCCGATGGATTTGGGTTTGCGCCCAATGCGGCCGGAGGTTTCGACAAAATCCCACAGCTGGGCAATGTGCTGATTGAAGACGATGTGGAGGTGGGTGCCAATACCTGTATTGACCGGGCTAAAACCGACTCGACGATCATTCGCAAAGGCGTGAAATTGGACAACCTGATTCAGGTGGGACACAATGTGCAGATCGGTGAAAATACGGTCTCTTCGGCGCAAATGGGTATTGCCGGCACCTCGAAGGTGGGACGCAACTGCTTCCTTGCGGGGCAGGTGGGCATCAAAGATCATGTCACGATTGGTGACCGGGTTAAAATCGGCTCGAAGAGCGGCATCGATAAAAATATCCCCGATGACGAGGTGCGCATGGGTTATCCCGCGCTGCCGGGGATGCAATTTCACCGCTCATCGGCTGTGTTCAAAAACTTGCCCGACTTGGTACAGCGCGTGAATGCACTTGAAAGAACAGTGAAAAATCTCGAAGAAAAATAAAATCTGTCACACTTATAATCCTAATTATGAAAAAGTTACTCTTTATTTTGGCCGTTGCTGCAGGAGTGTACGGCTGTACTCCAAACAAAAATGCCTACACCATCGATGGTACGATCGAGGGTCTCGAAGGGTATGTTTACCTGACCGATGACGAGGGACAGGCGATTGACTCGGTCACCGTGGAAAATGGTGTCTTCCGTTTCAAAGGCATTGCTGAACAACCTTCGCACAACTACCTGCGTGATCGTGACACCACGGCACGCGGCTATTCGGTCTCCGTCTCTTTCTATCTGGAACCCGGCACGATTACCGTAAGCGGTAAGAAAGAGGATCGTCAAAGCACCTTGGTCAGCGGTACGCCGTCGAACGATGCAAGTGCTGCGTTCGCATTGAAATACAAGGAGATGGGCGAGCGATACATGGCTCCCGAAACTACGGATGCCGAGCGTGAGGCGATTGACAAGGAATTTACGGATTTTTCGCGTCAAAGTCTGGATTCGAACCGCATGAACCTTTTCGGTGCCACCTTGTTGGCACAGAATTTTGCGTATGAACTTTCGGGTTCGGAGATGATCGCCGAGATCGCGAAGTTCCCGGTAGCACTGCAAGCCTTGAGCCCTTTGAATAAAGCCAGAGAGCAGGCTGAGCGCAAGATGAAAACAGAAGTAGGACAGCACTATATCAATATCATGCAGTCGGATGCCGACGGTAAAATCATCACCCTTGCTTCGGTGGTGGAAAATTCGGCTAATAAATATATTTTGATCGACTTCTGGGCTTCGTGGTGTAATCCTTGTATGGGTGAAGTGCCGGTGCTGGTGAAGACATACACGGAGTTTCACAAGAAAGGCTTTGAAATCTATGGCGTATCGTTTGATAAGGACAAAGCGAAGTGGCAAGCAGCCGTCACCGACAAAGCGATGAACTGGATACAGGTGAGTGACTTGAATGGTTTTGACAATCCGGCGGCAAAAGAGTATGCCGTGACAGGCATCCCCTCCAATTTTTTGGTCGATGCTCAGGGGAAAATCATTGCTACAGACCTACGTGGTGAAGCTCTCTACGAAAAGATTGCCGAGCTGCTGAAATAAATGGATGCGCCTGAGAAATACCGCATCATGGGCATAGACCCCGGAACAAATTACATGGGGTATGGCGTGTTGGAGATCGACGGAAACGCCCTGCACTCGGTGGTGATGGGGGATATAGACCTTCACAAGATGAGTGACCCCTATGCTAAATTGCGGTATATTTTCGAGCGAGTGGGTGCCCTGACCGACGAATATGCCCCGCGCGAAGTGGCGTTGGAGTCGCCGTTCTTTGGTAAAAACGTGCAGAGCATGCTCAAGTTGGGACGTGCGCAGGGCGTGGCGATGGCTGCGGCCTTGAGCCGGGGACTGGATGTATACGAATACGCCCCCACACGTATCAAGCAGAGCATCACGGGGCAAGGTGCGGCAGCGAAGGAGCAGGTGGCTGCGCTGGTAAAGAGCATGTTGGGCGTGGAGTATATGCCCCGCCGACTGGATGCCACCGACGGCATGGCGGTAGCCTTGTGTCACTACTTTACGACGTCAAATCCGATGAACAAAATCTCGGATGAGATGGTGAAAGGGTTGGGCGGAGGCAGGAAGACGGCTTCGAAAACAGGGAGTTCTTCGTGGGAGAAATTCGTGAAGGAGAATCCCAAGAGAGAGTTAAAATAAGAAACATTAAAACAATTAAAACAATGAAAAAAATCTTTTTTGCACTTCTTACAATGACCGTTCTGTCGAGTTGCTGTGGAGGATCGGGTTACAAAATCACGGGTAAAGCCCCTGCTGCGGCAGGTGACTCCATCTATCTGCTCACGACAAACCGCGATCGTGCGGTGCTTGCTTCGGGTGTGGTGGGTGCAGACAGTACCTTTACAATCAAAGGCGACTTTGTGCAGCCGGAAATCGCACTGTTGGCTAACAAGGACAAAGAGCCGTTCACCATGGTCTTCGTGGAGAAGGGTAAAATCAAAGTCACAGCTACAAATGGTCAGTATACGATCAGTGGCACGCCCTCTAACGACAATTTCAAAGCTCTGAATGACTCGTTGGGACTCATTCAAGCCGAGTTCTATGCGCTGGGACAGAACGCAACCGAAGAGCAGTCGGAGGCCTTGCGTGCGAAATATAACAAGGCTATCACCGAGGCGGTGAGTGCGAACCTCGACAACATTTTCGGTGTTTACATCTTTGCCAATGGCGAGTATGCCAATCTGGAGCCTGCGGCAGCCAAAGCACGCTTAGCGGCCTTCTCGGAGCCGATGTTGCAGACCGAGAGCCTCAAGAAAATCAAGGAGAGCATCGTGGCCACGGAGAAAACCGAAGTGGGACAACCTTACATGGAACTCTCTCTGCGTGATGTCAAAGGAGAGAAATTGGCACTTTCGAGCCTTGTCGGCGAGGGAAAATGGGTGCTGATCGATTTCTGGGCAACGTGGTGCGGCCCTTGCATGGGCGAGATGCCCAGCCTGCAAGCCGCTTACACCGAGTTTAAGGAGAAGGGATTCAACATCTACGGCGTTTCGTTGGATAACGACGAAGCCGCTTGGAAAGAGTATGTTACGGCTAATCTCCCATGGTCGAATGTGATCGCTGTGGAGAGTGACAAATCGAGCCCCGCCGCCACCATGTATGGCATTCGTTCGATTCCCTCGAACTTCCTGATCTCTCCCGAAGGTGTCATCGTAGCGAAGAATCTGCGTGGCGAGGCACTCAAGGCAAAATTGGCTGAGGTAATCAAGTAAAAACCTGTTGCGGGGGCGGCATTTCGTCACCCTTGTATAGCGGTAGTACTCATTAGAGAATCCACTCTGAAGTCGATGTACGGCAGGGTGGATTCTTTTTTTAGGAATTTTTCTCGTATATTATTTGCATAGTTCTGAATTTTGCCCTACATTTGCACACGCAAAAGGCTCCGTAGCTTAATTGAATAGAGCATCTGACTACGGATCAGAAGGTTACAAGTTTGAGTCTTGTCGGAGTCACAAGCAATCAACCACTTACAGCAATGTAGGTGGTTTTTTTATGTACTGTTTCGAGCGGTTTTTACGGTGGGATCGGGAATCAAGTGGTTTTTCCGGGCTTATTGGGGCTTATTGGCTTATTGGTCAAAATCGTTCTCGCTCCTCGAGCCTGTCGAGAGGTCGCAAAGACTGTACTGGAACCGTTCTCGATCCTCGAGCCTGTCGAGAGGTCGCAAAGGGTACTTGCTCAATTTCTCCCGATCCTCGAGCCTGTCGAGAGGTCGCAAAGACAATCAGCACTGTACCTTT
>JAVXCD010000101.1:5567-6765 GCA_036659655.1 Alistipes sp. | reverse complement strand
GGTGTCCTTTGCGACCTCTCGACAGGCTCGAGGATCGGGAACATGTGCTCCCAAAGTCTTTGCGACCTCTCGACAAGCTCGAGGATCGGGAACATGTGCTCCCAAAGTCTTTGCGACCTCTCGACAAGCTCGAGGATCGTGAACTGTGTCTGCGACCTCTCGACAAGCTCGAGGATCGTGAGATGTTTCCCAAAGTCTTCGCGACCTCTCGACAGGCTCGAGGATCGTGTTTCTTCGTCACACGAAACGCAGATAAGATTGTATATATTACACAAGGATCGTGTGTGTATTTCTGCTTGATTCACTTTTCACCTACCCTTTTTCCACCGGGTTTTGCGCTTGATCCGTTATTTGAAAACTGGGGCGAAAATAACGAGATGAATAAATTAGACACAGCTTCTTAGCGCAGCCCCATGCGTGCCCGTACCCACGGCATAACCAGTGCGGCCGGCTTGCCGGTGCGGAGCAACTCAGCCATGTAGCGCATCGGGGCATCGATGTGAGCGAAAAAAAGAGTGTAGCCCTCGCACAAGGTGTTGAGGTGCTGTTCCCCCGACGGGCTGGTGTCGAATCGGTGTTTGGGACACTCGCCACGGCAGGCAAACCACCAGCGGCAGTGGCGGCAGCAGTCGGGCAGCAAGTTGTGTTTGGCCGCTCCGAAATCACCCTGCCGCGGGGAGGCAAAAGCCTCCACGAGAGAGAATTCCGTGAGATTACCCAACTTGTATTCGGGATAGACGAAGTGATCGCAGGAGTAGATGTCGCCGTTGTGTTCCACCACCAACGAATCACCGCAGGTGTCGCAAAAAGAGCAGAGAGCAGGCTTCACACCACACCACTGTGCCAGCGACACATCGAAGAGTTGCACAAAATAAGAGCCGACATCACTAAGTATCCAGTCGTCGAAAATGGCACACATAAAACGGCCAAATCCAGCGGCTGTCACCGACCACTCGGCCGGCAGACTATTGGGCGTATGTGGTGCGACAATGTGAGGCCGTTGCGTCCCTTCTGGATGGGTAACATACTCTACAACAGGCATAAATTGCATGTAACGGCTACCGATTCCCTTCAGAAAACGATAGATCTCGCGGCCATGGTCCTCGCTGAGAAGGTTAACGGTGGTCATGGTGTTGAACTCCACCTGATACTGTTTCAACAATTCGATGCCGGCCATCACCTTGTCGAAGGTCGGCCG
>JAVXCD010000101.1:0-5560 GCA_036659655.1 Alistipes sp. | reverse complement strand
ACGGTGGTCATGGTGTTGAACTCCACCCGATACTGTTTCAACAATTCGATGCCGGCCATCACCTTGTCGAAGGTCGGTCGGCCGCCTTTGTCCCTGCGGTTGCCGTCGTGGATGGCTTGCGGGCCGTCGATTGACACGCCGACCAGAAAATGGTTGTCATGCAGAAATTCGCACCACTCTGCATTGAGCAGTGTGGCATTGGTTTGCAGCACATTTTCGATCCGTTTACCGTTGGCATATCGCCGTTGCAGGTCGATCGCCCGCCGATAGAAGTCGAGTCCGGCCAACATCGGTTCACCGCCGTGCCAGATGAACGAGACACAATCCACTCGGTTCCCTTCAATGTACTGCTTGGTGTACTCCTCCAGCAGTTCGTCGCTCATGCGAGGAGTCTGGTGGGCGTAGATGTCCTCTTTATCGAGATAATAGCAATAGGCACAATCGAGATTACAGCGCGAGCCCACAGGCTTGAGCATCGTACTGAAAGCCTTGGGCTGTTGTCGTTTGAGCAGCTCGTCGTAGGTGAAATAATTTTTGTGTGCCATACTTTCTATTAGCCATTCAGTCAGACATAAGAATTTTTTTCGCTGTATTTTAGAAACTGTTTGAATTTGTTACCGAAGTTATTTACATAAATTCGGTAACAAATTCAAACAGTTTCTAAATCAAGCAAGTTTGTTTGCGCTCGATCCTCGAACCTGTTGGATCATCTGTTTTATTTATTCATCTTCGCCCACGAGTCCTTGAGTGTCACCGTGCGGTTGAACACCGGCTGTTCGGGTGTGGAATCCGTATCGGGGCAGAAGTAGCCGACCCGCTCGAATTGGAACGTCTGACCCACAGTAGCCCCCTTCAACGAAGGTTCAAGGTAACCTGTGATGCTGATCAGCGACTCCGGATTGAGGTTATCCTCCCACGTCTGACCCTCCTCCACATCATCGGGATTCTCCTTGGTGAAGAGAGGATTAAAGAGCCGTATTTCAGCCGGTAGCGCATCTTTCACCGAGACCCAATGGATGACCCCCTTCACTCGGCGGCCATCACTCGACGAGCCGTTGCCCGACAGCGGATCGTAGGTGCAATGCAGTTCGGTGATGGTGCCATCGGCATCCTTCACGACCTCTTCACACTTGATCAGGTAGGCATAGCGCAAGCGCACCTCGTTACCGGGGCTCAAACGGAAATACTTCTTTGAAGGCTCCTCCATGAAATCGTCACGCTCGATATAGATCACCTGCGAGAAGGGCACTTGACGGCTCCCCGCAGCCTCATCTCCCGGATTGTTGATGGCCGAGAAACATTCGGTTTTATGCTCGTCGTAGTTGGTGATGACCACCTTCAGCGGATTTAATACCGCCATGCGACGCTCGGCAATGCGGTTCAGATCCTCCCGCACGCAGTACTCCAACTTACCCAGATCAATGATGTTGTCCCGCTTTGCCACGCCCACCATTTCGGCAAAAGCACGCACCGAGGCCGGTGTATAGCCCTTGCGGCGCAGGGCACAGATGGTCGGCATACGCGGATCATCCCAACCCATGACGGCCTTTTCCTGCACCAGTTTGAGTAGTTTGCGCTTCGACATCATTGTATAGGTGATGTTCAGACGGGCAAATTCGTATTGATGCGAGGGAAATATTTCGAGTGCTTCGATGAACCAATCGTAGAGCGGACGGTGCACGTCAAACTCCAAGGTGCAGATCGAATGGGTAATCTTCTCGATTGAGTCACTCTCGCCGTGCGCATAGTCGTACATCGGGTAGATACACCACTTATTTCCCGTGCGGTGGTGCTCGGTGTGGAGAATGCGGTACATGATCGGGTCGCGGAAGAGCATGTTGGGGTGCGCCATGTCGATCTTGGCGCGCAGCACCTTTGCCCCGTCGGCAAACTCACCGTTTTTCATGCGAGTGAACAGGTCGAGGTTCTCCTCGATCGAACGATTGCGGAACGGCGACATTGTGCCGGCCACCGACACCGTACCACGCCCTTCGCGGATCTGCTCCTGCGTCTGGTCGTCCACGTAAGCCAGCCCTTTGTTGATCAGCACCACCGCCCAATCGTAGAGCTGGTCAAAATAATCGGATGCATAACGCTCTATCGCCCAGTCGAAACCGAGCCACTTGATGTCGCGTTTGATCGAGTCTACATACTCCACATCCTCTTTCACGGGATTGGTGTCGTCGAAACGAAGGTTGCATTTGCCGCCGTATTTCTTGGCCAGCCCAAAATTGATGCAGATACTTTTCGCATGACCAATGTGCAAATAACCATTGGGCTCAGGCGGAAAACGGGTCTGTACACGTGTTTCGCCTTTGGCGATCGACTCCTCGATGATCTCTTCGAGAAAATTCAAGGATTTTTCTTTTATTTCGCTTGTTTCGTTTGCCATATAATTAATTCTTATGATTTTTACCTGCAATGTTAAATAACCGTTGGATGTTGACACTGAGTTTCACAAGTTGCTGCGTACCCATTCCCGAGCCGTCGTAGTGGAAAATCATGCCCGCCTCGACGCTCACCGTATTTTTGAAAAAACTACGTTCGTAGCCAATGCTTGTGCGGTTGTAGATATTGTCTGTGGTCGAATAGAACCTTTCACCCGCATATAACTCGCCACCGTATATGTCGTAGAATGTTTGCAGGTTCTCGCCCACATAGAGGTTATTTTCGAGTTTCACCCCCCAGCGTTGTATCGAGATATCCAATTGCCCTCCGTAGGGTGTCTGCCAGCCGGGAAAGATGCTGCGTGCGCGCTGCGGAGCCATTAGAAAGCCCGCTTTGATGCGAAAATCGAAGTAAGCCGTGAATTCTGTGCCTACAAAGGGATTGATCAACATGTTGTCGGTGACGCTGCGTTCGATCTTGCTATCTGCAAAGTGGAACAACGTCAGGGCATAGCCGAAATAGAAATGCTCGCTCACCGAGTAGCGACCCGCCGATATTAAGCGGAATTTCTCACGCGACTCCACCGAGTACATACCCTCCCAGTTGATCGCAAATTCGACAAAGGTTTTCTCGCGGGTTGTCGATTTATAGCGGCCTAAGAATCCGGCAATACGGTTGTCGTAGAAGGCGGTCGAGTCACTGAAGAACGCACGCGAATAGTCACCCATGAGTTCTTTGCGATCGAAGATACCGGCATTAGCCTGCACCTTCTTGCTATTGAACTGGTAATACATCACCGGGCGAACGCGGGTGAGGAATTTGGTATCATTACCGAAATCCTGCAACAGATCCACCCCAATGATCAGTCGATTTTTCTCCTGCCATTGGATGCCCACGTAGGGTGTGAGGCGTGCGCTGAACAACGTCTGCGGAATACCATAGGTATTACTTGCATATTCGCGGTTGTCGAAACGGGTGACAAAATCACCGCCGACAATCAACTCTTGTGCCGAAGCAGAGGATGCAATAGTGATGAAAATCAGCAATAAAAGGGATTTTTTTAGCAACATCATATCTTATCTACAAATTAAGCCCCAAAATTAGGTAAAATATTTTCAATTGACTACTTTTGACGGCCAAGAAACTGTTTTAAATTTATTAATCTCGTTCTTTTTGGCTCTTTTCGCTCCGGTTTTCGCCCTGCAAATCCTCATTTAGCTTGTTGAAATCGGATTTAAAAGACAAAAATAGTTTTCAAAATAACTTCGGTAACAAATTCAAACCGTTTCAAATTTATTTGAATTGCAATGCGTAAAATTACAAATGAAGAGTTGGGGCGACCCTCAACCGAAGAGTTTGCCGCAATGGCGAAGATGCCGCTCACGGTAGTACTCGACAACGTCCGTTCGTTGCAAAACGTAGGTTCGTTTTTTCGCACCGGAGATGCCTTTGCCGTGGAACACATCTGCCTGTGTGGAATCACAGCCACACCACCCAACCGGGATATTCACAAAACAGCCTTGGGTGCGGAGTTGACCGTAGCGTGGAGCTACATCCCCCGCACCATTGACTGTGTGTTGCAGCTCCGCAAAGAGGGCTACAAAGTCTATGCCGTCGAACAGGTTGAGGGGGCCGTCATGCTGGATAAATTCGAGACCCGTCCCGATGAGAAATACGCCCTTGTTTTCGGCAACGAGGTGCAGGGTGTGGATCAGCAGGTTGTGGACAACTGCGACGGATCCATTGAGATTCCGCAAATCGGCACGAAGCACTCGCTGAATGTTTCCGTGTCGGGAGGAGTAGTTTTGTGGAACTTTTTTTGTCTTATTCAATCAAAGCACTAACTTTGCCGCAACTTAGAAACTGTTTGAATTTGTTGTCAAAGTTATTTTGGAAACTATTTTTGTTCCTATTTTTGTTTTTTAAATCCGATTTTAGCGAGCTAAATGAAGATTTAAGGGGCGCAAACGGGGGCGAAGAGAGCCGAAAAGAGGAGATGAATAAATTTAAAACAGTTTTTCAACTAACAAAAATAGAGAAAAATGTCAGTAGAAAGCACTGTAAGAGCAGTCACCACATACCGTTTGACGGAGATGAAACAACGTGGCGAAAAGATCGCCATGCTCACCTCCTATGATTACTCCATGGCCAAGATCGTCGATGCCGCAGGGATCGATGTCATTCTTGTCGGAGACTCTGCCGCCAACGTTATGGCCGGCTATGAAACCACCCTCCCCATCACCCTCGACATGATGATCTATCATGCCCGCTCGGTAGTGCGTGCCGTGCAACGTGCTTTGGTGGTGGTCGATATGCCCTTCGGAACATATCAGGGTAATTCGAAAGTGGCTCTCGATTCGGCTGTACGCATCATGAAAGAGACCGAGGCAGATGCCGTGAAGATGGAGGGTGGCAAAGAGATCCTCGAATCGGTGCAGCGCATTCTCTCTGCCGGCATTCCGATCATGGGGCACTTGGGGCTTACGCCACAGTCAATCCATAAGTTCGGCACTTATAATGTACGTGCCAAAGAGGAGGCCGAGGCCGAGAAACTCATCCGCGATGCGCACCTGCTCGAAGAGGCCGGTTGCTTTGGTCTGGTGCTCGAAAAGATTCCCGCGACACTTGCCACACGGGTCTCCTCCGAGTTACACATCCCCACGATCGGTATTGGAGCAGGCGGCGGTACAGACGGTCAGGTGCTGGTGATCCACGACATGCTGGGCATAAACCACGGCTTCTCACCCCGATTCCTGCGTCGCTATGCCGATCTGCACACCGTCATGACGGATGCCGTGAGCGGCTACATCTCCGATGTCAAGTCGCAGGACTTCCCCAACGAGCAGGAACAATATTAGAAACTGTTTCTTATTTCTTGGCTATGTGAATGACGGGGTGCGCAGAAGTGTTCATCCCGAATTTCATCTGAGATATTCTCTGTTTGTTCTTTCTCCAAAGAAAGGGCAAACAGATTTTTTCATGCTTTTTTGCCAAGTCGGAAGAGCAGGCCGGGTAAAAACACATTCGATCCTCGAGCCTGTCGAGAGGTCGCAAAGGTCACCTGAAAGTTCCCGATCCTCGAGCCTGTCGAGAGGTCGCAAAGGTGACGATGTACGATCCTCGAGCTTGTCGAGAGGTCGCAAAGGTCACCTGAAAGTTCCCGATCCTCGAG
>JAVXCD010000100.1:0-6831 GCA_036659655.1 Alistipes sp. | reverse complement strand
TTCAATTTGTCTTCGACCTCTCGACAAGCTCGAGGATCGTGCAATTTGTCTGCGACCTCTCGACAGGCTCGAGGATCGTGCAATCTGTCTGCGACCTCTCGACAGGCTCGAGGATCGTGAATTGTGTTTCCAAAGTTCTTCGCGACCTCTCGACAAGCTTGAGGATCGTGCAATCAGTCTGCGACCTCTCGACAAGTTCGGGGATCGTGCATTGACAAATTCAAACAAGTTTCTAAAATAACTTGCGCCATGCGCGCTTATAGGTCGTGTGACAGGGGGGCCGGGATAATTTTGCTAACATCGTAGTCGCCCCAACGCTCGGCAATGGAGTCGATGGTGGCATATAATTCGTCAATATCTAAGAGTGTAACCAACTTTAGACGAGTCTCTTTGAAGTTGGGCAGCCCCTTGAAGTAGTTGGATAGGTGGCGGCGCATTTCGAGAATGCCCCCGTAGTCTCCCTTGTATTTGAGTGATTTTGCCAGATGTCGCTTGGCAATCTCCACCCGTTCGCATACCGAAGGTTGGGGCAAGAGTTCGCCTGTGGCAAGGTAGTGTTTCACTTCGCGGAAGATCCACGGTCGGCCGTATGTTGCGCGCCCGATCATCACGCCGTCCACGCCGTAACGGTCGAACATCTCTTTGGCTCGCGGTGCTGAGTCTACATCGCCGTTTCCGATGATCGGAATATGTATTTGTGGGTTATTTTTCACCGCGCCGATCAACGTCCAGTCGGCCTCTCCGCGGTACATCTGTGCCCGAGTGCGCCCGTGAATGGTGAGTGCGGCGATGCCCACGTCTTGTAGGCGCAGGGCAATCTCCTCGATGTTTTTCGACTCTTCGTCCCAACCCAGCCGTGTTTTTACGGTCACCGGTTTATTTACCGCCTGCACAATCTGGCGAGTCATCTCGACCATCAGCGGCACATCCCGCATCATGCCTGAGCCGGCTCCGCGTCCTGCTATTTTCTTCACAGGGCAGCCGAAATTGATGTCGATCATGTCGGGATTGGCTGCCTCGGCACGACGGGCTGCCTCGACCATCGGCTCAATGAGATGTCCATAGAGTTGAATGCCTACGGGACGCTCTGCATCGTCAATATTGAGTTTGGCAAGAGCCTTTGCGGCATCTCGAATCAGCCCGTCCGAAGAGATGAACTCGGTGTAGACCACGTCGGCGCCGAACTGTTTGCACATGAAGCGGAACGACGGATCAGTCACGTCTTCCATGGGTGCTAAAAACAACGGGTTGTCTCCTAATTCTATGTCGGCGATCTTCATGATAGGTCTATTTGTGGGACAAAAGTAGTGATTTTACATTCAGAAATTGTTTAAGAAGCTGTTTTAAATTTATTAATCTTATTTGTTCCGGCTCTTTTTTATCCTGATTTTTGCTCCATAACAGTGCCCGTGCAACTTCAAATCATCTGAAAAACAGCCTCGAAAATTGCTATAAAATAATTTTGTCGATCAATCAACAAAACGTCTTACGGATCAAGTGGTATTTCTTGTTGGTGGATCGATTTGTACTTGTCTCAAACCGAAAACGTTCACGATCCTCGAGCTTGTCGAGAGGTCGCAAGGTCACGGAGCAGCATGCTGAATGAATGAAAAATTCACGATCCTCGAGCTTGTCGAGAGGTCGCAAAGGCACGGTGCTGATTGTCCTTGCGACCTCTCGACAGGCTCGAGGATCGTGTTTGCTGATTACCTTGCGACCTCTCGACAAGCTCGAGGATCGGGTGTGTTTTTTCGTATGGAAGAAGAAACTGTTTTAAATTTATTAATCTCGTTCTTATCGCTCTATAAATCTGATTTTAGCGAGCTAAATGAGGATTTACAGGACAAAAACGGGAACAAAAATAGCGCTCAAATAACTTCGGTGACAAATTCAAACAGCTTCTAAAAACGAGTGCTATTTCACAATAGCACTCGTAGAAAGCTCCTTTGTATTATTCGGATACAGTCCAGCCTTTATCTTGGTAATAGACTAAATTGATTTTGGTTGCCATGCGCTCTCCTTCGTGCATGCCGGATAAGATACGGCCGAAAGGTGTGACATCGTCGTATTTGAAAATTGCTTGACACGTAGCGATTTGCTGCTCCGGATATACGCGAATGTTCCTGACTTTCGCAACTTTGAGTCGACCCTCTAAAACGATCTTTGTTACGGCATTGACATTTTTCAATGCTATCTGATATTCCGATTCTGTGGATGTGTTGGTTGCGGTTGCGGTTGCGGCATCTGCCGGCATATTTTCAGCCTGTGTTTCTACTTGGGGCTCTTCGGGTGTCTCTGCTTGCGGTGAGGCGGGAGCTGCATTGCCGGCAAAAGTCTCCTCTTCGGGTACGTTGTCTTCCGGATAGACCTCCTCGGAGGGGGTGTTTTCGAGATCTTCATCTACGAGTGCTGGTTTCATCTCTGTCAGGTATTTTTCACCGGCAGGTGTCAGCGCAATTTTCACGAAATAATGCGGCTTTTGAACAGAACGATAGGTATAACCGCCACCATACCAATTATATCCTGATCTAATATTTTGGTTAACCAAAATGCGGGTTGCTTCATATTCCAAGACTCCTGCGGCGGCTAATTTGCGTAATTGATAGCGCACCTTGGCGTTGTTCTCTTCATAGTAGCCGAGCGTAATTTCGCTGATTTTGCAATCAGTCCGTTGATCGGCCAACTCCTGTGTGATAATCTGTTTGGCTTTCCCGGCCGTTAATTTTGAACTGTTGCATCCCGTGAAAAGCAGGAGCAAAGTCGCACAACAAAAGAGTAAAAGTTTTTTCATGATAGGGTTGGATTTAAGGGTTATTTTCAAAGATAGGAAAAATATCGTGTGGTTGTGCCTAAATTCGCCTAAAAATAGTAAATTTGCAGGCTAATTGATGGATATTATGAATATAGAGAATTTTATTTCGGAGGTTGTGTGCCGTTCGATAGAGGTGCTGTACGGGGCGACCAACGTTCCGTTGCAAATACAGAAAACAAGAAAAGAATTTGACGGAGACTACACATTGGTGGTCTTCCCGTTACTCAAACTAAGTCGCAAATCTCCGGAGGCCACGGCACAGGAGATTGGTGAATATATTACGGCCAATACGCCGCAGGTCAAAGCATTCAATGTCATCAAGGGTTTCCTAAACCTATCACTCGACAGCGTCTTCTGGGGGGAGCGTTTCGGTGAGATTGTCGCCAACGAGAACTTTGGGCAGGCTGCATCCACGGGGCGCACGGTGATGATCGAATATTCATCACCCAACACCAACAAACCGTTGCATTTGGGGCATGTCCGCAACAACCTGTTAGGTTATTCGGTGGCGCAGATTCTCAAGGCAAACGGCAACCATGTCATCAAAGCCAATCTGGTCAACGACCGCGGTATTCACATCTGTAAGTCGATGCTGGCGTGGAAACTCTACGGTGCGGGTGAGACCCCCGAATCGTCGGGCTTGAAGGGTGATCACTTGGTAGGCAAATATTATGTCGAATTCGACAAGCACTATAAAGTGCAAATCAAGGAGTTGATGGCGCAGGGACAGAGCGAAGACGAGGCGAAGAAAAATGCCCCGATCATCCTTGAAGCACAGGCCATGTTGCGCAAATGGGAGGCGAAAGATCCCGAAATATACGCGCTGTGGCAGATGATGAATGGTTGGGTGTATGCCGGGTTTGATGTAACCTACAAGGCATTGGGCGTTGATTTCGACAAAATCTATTACGAGTCGCAGACCTACCTGTTGGGTAAAAGTCTGGTCGAGATAGGACTGCAAAAGGGCGTGTTCTATCGTCGCGACGACCAGTCGGTGTGGATCGACCTCACGGCGGACGGGTTGGATGAGAAACTGCTGCTGCGTGGCGACGGTACTTCGGTCTACATGACGCAGGATCTGGGCACGGCATTCCGTCGTTTCGAGGACAACCGCCTCGATGACATGATCTACGTAGTGGGCAACGAACAAAACTACCATTTCCAAGTCCTGAAGCTGATCCTTAAGAAGTTGGGATACAACTGGAGCGACCACATTACCCACTTGTCCTACGGTATGGTGGAACTTCCCGAAGGGAAGATGAAGTCGCGCGAAGGTACGGTGGTCGATGCCGACGATCTGATTGCCGACATGATCTCTACGGCACGCGAGATGTCGGAGGAACTCGGCAAACTTGACGACTGCACCGAGGAGCAGGCTCATGCTGTATCCGCGATGGTGGGCATGGGTGCACTCAAGTACTTCATTCTGAAGGTGGATCCTAAAAAGACGATGCTTTTCGATCCGCGTGAGTCGATCGACTTCAATGGCAATACAGGTCCGTTTATTCAATATACCCACGCCCGCATCTGCTCCATCCTGCGCAAAGCACAGGAGACGGGCATTGACTTTAGTGGTGCCGTGGTGGCGGACTACCTGCCGGAGGAGATTGAATTGATCAAGAGCCTGTGCGATTATCCGAGTGTGGTGGCAGCTGCGGCCGAGAGTTTCTCGCCTTCGCTTGTGGGAGCCTATACCTATGAACTGGCGAAGTTGTTCAATGGCTACTACCACGATCATTCGATTCTGCGCGAGGAGGATGTTGCGGTGCGCCAAATGCGTCTTCAATTAGCACAGCAAGTCGCACGCATCATTCGCTCATCGATGTTGCTGCTTGGTATCGAAGTGCCGGAACGCATGTAGCCGGGGTCGTTTTTTGCAAAAATCAGCGTTTGAGATTTGGGAATCAAGTTGAAATACTCATACGATCCTCGAGCCTGTCAAGAGGTCGCAAAGTATACAGTTCACGATCCTCGAGCCTGTCGAGAGGTCGCCTGTTTGTTCCCGATCCTCGAGCCTGTCGAGAGGTCGCAAAGACACGGTGCTGATTACCTTTGCGACCTCTCGACAGGCTCGAGGATCGTGTTTCTTCGTCACACGAAACGCAGATAAATAGCAATTTGTATATTACTTTGCGACCTCTTGACAGGCTCGAGGATCGTAAACGCATCCAATTTGAGACAAATGCAAATCGATCCACTAACAAGCATGATTGCTTGATCCGGATTTTGGAATCAAGTGGTCATTCCTGCCTCAATTCTATTACGTCGCTTTTCTCAATCTCATTTATTTATATTATCTTTGTGTGTCTAAAAACAGAAGAACTATGAAACTGAAATTGTTAGTATCTGCGATGCTGTTGTGTGGCATCGGTGCTACGGCACAGAATCCACATATTGCGCTGGTGGGCGCAAATGAGCAAAATGGGGCTGTCGTAGTTTCGCAACCCGCCACCACTTTAGCTGTCGATGTGACGGTGGAGCAAGATAAAATCTTGTGCGGACCGTATGCGCGTTATGCCCAAAAGTTTTTGGGAGTGCGTGCACCGCTGACCGATAAAACCACCTACACGCTGACCGGTGCGACGGTGTCGCTGCTCGACGGAGACAACTACTTCCAGGCGAAGAAGAGTCCCGCACGTGACACCCGGCAGACCTTGTCCCACACCACAGCCACCGACGAATTCACCAAGTTGCAACCCGATAAAACAGACATCCTGACCTTGCCGTTGGAGGATGCGGCACGTGACGCAGCGACCACGATCTTCTCGTTGCGCAAGCATCGTCTCGAACTTATCACCGGTGAGGCGGGCGAAAATGTGTTCGGCGAGGGGCTTAAATCCGCGCTCAAGCAAATCGAGTTGACGGAGCAAAGTTATTTGGAACTGTTTTTGGGTAAACATGTTGTCTGTAAAGAGACCAAGCGTTACGTAGTTTTGCCCAAAGAAAATCGCAAGCAATATATCGTGTGCCGCTTCAACGAGACCGCCGGATTGTTGTCGGACAATGACCTTTCGGGCGAAATTGTCCTGCTGCAAATCACGCCATCGGGAGATACAGGATCCATCGTTGAGGCTACTCCGCGCGAGACGAACACCGTCACTTGCCGTGTGGCCGATGCTGCGGAGTGTGCCGTCATCTTTGGCGGACGCGAGTTGACACAGGCCGTGCTGCCTATTTTCGAATTCGGACGAACGATCAAGGTCGCCCTGCCACGCAAAAAATAATGGATTATACCTCCCGTATGTTGGAGTTGCTCGGTGCCATGCGTCGCGAGATGAATGGTGCTGTTGCGTCCTCCATGCGTTACCGTGGCGAGAACTACGGACTGAACTATGGCGTGAGCCTGCCCACATTGCGTGCTATCGCACGACGGGTGGGCACGGATCATGATTTTGCACAATATATTTACAAGCAGGATGTTCGCGAATTGCGGCTGGCGGCATTTTCGATCGCTGATCCGCAACAAGTGTCGCTTACGGAGGCGGCCGCATGGGCACAGGGGATCATCAACTCCGAGGTTGCCGAAGAGGCGGCTCTGACTTTGTTGAGCCGTGTGCCGGTTCTTGATGCGTTGTTCTCTCGCTGGGTTGTCAGTGAGCGTGTGCTACTATCCTATGCCGTTTTGTTGGCGGCCGCGCGCACGTCACAACCCGCTCCTGAGTGGACGTTGTGTGCGGTGGCAGATCTTGTGCACCGCCAGCCCGATAACCGACTTATTGCGCAGGGAGTGGTGGCGTTGCTGTCTGCCTTGGCTCAAGATCCGGCGAATAGACAAGATGTTTTGCATACGATAGACACTCTCGACAACTCTTCTTCAACAGATTACATTCGCGGGGAGATGGCGTGGCGACTGGAGGCATAGAGCATCTGCGCCTATAAAGCAGATACTTTGCTGCGCTCAGCATGACAAAGAACATACGCTCCTCGAGCTTGTCGAGAGGTCGCAAGGTCACGGTGCGTCACGTTGAATGAGAAATTCACGATCCTCGAGCTTGTCGAGAGGTCGCAAAGGTAATCAG
>JAVXCD010000099.1:3957-6842 GCA_036659655.1 Alistipes sp. | reverse complement strand
CACCTACCATTTCCCAGCGGGTTTTGCACTTGATCCGTTATTTGGAGAGTTATTTATGTTTCTTACTTCTCGTACTTATAGCCGACCCCTTTTACGGTTGTGATGTGCTGGTTGCCGAGTTTCTGACGTAACTTGCGCACATGAACGTCGATCGTGCGATCGCCCACCACCACCTCACTACCCCACACTTTGGAGTAAATCTCTTCGCGTGAAAACAGTTTGCCGGGGGAGGAGTACAGCAGAGTCAGCAAGGTAAATTCTTTGCGGGGCAACAAGATCTCCTGCCCGTTTTTGACCACTAAATACCGTTCACTGTCGATCACGATGCTCTCCCGCGCACGGTCTTCAATGCGTTTGAGGATGGCTTGGATGCGGCTGATGAGTAATTTAAGTTTGATGGGTTTGGTGATGTAGTCGTCCGCGCCCACATCGAAGCCCGTGAGTTGCTGCTCCTCTTCGCCCAAGGCCGAGAGGAAGACCACCATGGTATCTTTCAACGTCTCGTCGGCACGAATGGCACGACAAGTCTGCGCACCGTCCATGACGGGCATCATTCGGTCGAGCAGAATCAGGTGCGGTCGGCAAGTGGCGGCGAGCTGCAAAGCCTCCTCGCCGTTCTGGGCGGTGAAGACTTCGTAACCCTCCTTCAAGAGGTTGTATCTCATAAATTCAAGTATGTCGACTTCGTCATCGACCAGCAGTATGCGGTGGCTCATGGCTATGGTGTTGTGTTCTTTCCGCGAAGATAGCAAATTTATGCCGAAATAGTTCGCCCGCACGAGAAAAAAGGTTATATTTGCAAGATCTAAGGAACTGTTTTGATTTGTTGCCAAACTTAGAGGCTGTTTTAAATTTATTAATCTCGTTCTTTTTGGCTCTTTTCGCTCCGGCTTTTGTTCTATAAACCCTCATTTAGCTCGCTAAAATCGAATTTACAGAACAAACACAGGAACAAAAATAGCGCTTAAATAACTTCAGTAACAAATTCAAACAGTTTCTCATTCTATCGCAATTTTCGAGGCTGTTTTTCCGTCGCTTTGAGGCTGCACAAACGGCTCTATGGAGCAAAAACAACAGAAAAACAGACCGATTATAAATCAAAACTGTTTCAAATAAGGCAAAATACAGATATACTTCCATATAGGAATAATCTAAAATGAACGTAAGATGGCTACTGAAAAACTAATCCTTTCTGCTCCTGAGGAGCAAGTCAGCAATGCTGAAGATGTGCAGGTTACCGCTACCGAAACCGCTGAAGAAGCGGTCAAACCCCGTGCAAAAAGAGTCCGCAAAACGGCGGATCTTGTGACAGATCTCGTTAGTGAGATCGCTGCTGCAAAGAAATCTGCCGCAGTTAAAAAAGTCGAGAACATCGAAGGTGCTGAGCCGATCACCCCCACCAAGGAGGTGGAGCCGGCGCCCCCTGTCGAAGTTGCCGCACCGGTAGATTTTGCAGATGAAGATGCAGCCTTGGCGGCACAAAGTGCAGGGCTTGATCTGGAAGATGAGACACCGGAGGAGAGCGAGTTACAGCCGATTCCGGCCACAGAGGATAAATTGAGCGGCAAATCGAAAGAGGAGTTAGTTGCCATTTTTGCTGAAATACTGGCTTCGCAGCCCGTACAGTCACTGCGTCGCGAGATCGAGGCGCTGAAGATCGCCTTCTACAAATTGCATCGCACCGAGGTGGATGCCGCACACAAGTTGTTCGTAGAGCAAGGTGGTGCCGAACAGGAGTTTACGCCTGCCGTGGATAGTTGTGAGGTGCAATTCAAAGAACTTTTCAAGGAGTATCGCCGTCGTCGGGACGAATTCATCGCCAATTTAGATACGGAGAAAGAGGCAAATCTGAAGGTAAAACAACATATCATCGAGGAACTCAAGGAGTTGGTTAATTCCGACGAGACGCTCAATCACACCTTTACGAAGTTCCGTGAGTTGCAACAGCGTTGGAAAGACACAGGCATTGTGCCCCAGCAGAACATGAAAGATCTGTGGGAGACCTACAACCTGCATGTGGAGAATTTTTACAGCTTCATCAAAATCAACAAGGAGCTGCGCGACCTTGATCTGAAAAAGAATTACGAGCAGAAAACGCTGCTCTGTGAGCAGGCGGAGGCTCTGGTGACAGAATCTTCGGTGGTGGAAGCGTTTCATAAGTTGCAGAAACTGCACGACCAGTGGCGCGAAACAGGACCGGTGGCCAACGAATACAAAGAGGTGCTCTGGGAGCGTTTCAAAGAGGCTTCGAGCCGCATCAACAAACAGCATCAGGAGTATTTCGAGAGCATCAAGGGGGAGCAACTGAAGAATTTGGAGTTGAAGTCGGAGTTGTGCACCGCCATCGAGGAGTTGGCTGCGCAACCGCTACTCTCGCGCAAAGACTGGAGCAAGGCCAATGAGCGTTTGCTGGAGATCCAGAAAACATGGAAGGCGATCGGATTCGCCCCAAAGAAAGACAACAACCGCATCTACGAGCGTTTCCGCACGGGCTGTGATCGTTTCTTCGAGGTCAAACGTGAATTTTATGCCGGAGTCAAGACCGAGATGGAGCACAACCTCCACCTGAAAATCGAGTTGTGTGAGGCTGCGGAGGCGATTCAGAACAGTGAGGAGTGGAAGAAGGCAAGCGACGAGTTGATTGCCTTGCAAGCCAAATGGAAAGAGATTGGTGTGGTATCACGCCGTCATTCGGATCAGATATGGAAGCGTTTCCGTTCGGCCTGCGACAAATTCTTCGAGAAGAAGACCGCACATTTTTCGAGCATGGACGGCGAATACGAGGAGAACCTCAAAAAGAAATTGGCTCTGCTGGAGGAGATGGCTGTTGCCGACATCAAGGCGGGCGGTTTCGAGGCGATCAAGGAGTTCCAACGACGCTGGGG
>JAVXCD010000099.1:0-3683 GCA_036659655.1 Alistipes sp. | reverse complement strand
CTGATTGCGGATGTAAGAGAGAAAATCCAGCGGGCGAAAGAGGAGATGGCTGCCACCATCGAAAAGGTGAAGATGATAGACAAAGAAAACGAATAATTTACGATGAAACTCACAAAACCAAAGTACATTTTTGTGACCGGCGGTGTTGCCTCGTCACTTGGTAAAGGTATTATTGCAGCCTCAACGGCGCGCCTGCTTCAAGCCAGAGGATACTCTGTGGCGATCCAGAAACTCGATCCATATATTAATGTTGACCCCGGCACACTGAATCCCTACGAGCACGGGGAGTGCTATGTAACTGAAGACGGAGCCGAGACAGATCTGGATCTGGGTCATTACGAACGATTTACATCGATCCCCACAACCAAAGCCAACAACGTCACCACGGGACGCATTTACCAAAGTGTGATCGAAAAGGAGCGTCGGGGCGACTACTTGGGAAAAACCGTACAGGTGATCCCGCACATTACCGACGAGATCAAGCGACGTGTCCAGCTGTTGGCGCAGAAAAAGATTTACGACGTGATTATCACCGAGATCGGCGGTACGGTGGGCGACATTGAGTCACTGCCCTTCATTGAGGCGGTGCGGCAACTTCGTTATTCGCTGGGCTACCACAACACGGTGTTGGTGCACTTGACGCTGATTCCCTATCTGGCAGCTTCGGGCGAATTGAAGACTAAACCCACACAGCACTCCGTCAAGACCTTGCTCGAAAACGGACTGCAACCCGACATTTTAGTGTTGCGCACCGAGCACTCGCTCTCCACCGAGTTGCGCCGCAAGGTGGCTCTCTTCTGTAATGTGGATGCCAATGCGGTGATGGAGTCGATCGACGTACCAACCATCTATGAGGTGCCATTGCGTATGCACGAGCAACATTTGGATGAGGTTTTGCTATCGAAACTTGATCTGACAGCAACCAAAGATCTCGACATGACCGACTGGAGTAATTTTGTCGAGAAAATTAAACACCCCACAAAAAAGGTGGAGATCGCCCTTGTAGGCAAATATACGGAACTTCCCGATGCTTACAAATCTATCTGCGAGTCGTTTATTCATGCCGGAGCAGTGAACGACTGCAAGGTGAAATTGCGCTATGTCAACTCGGAAAAGATCACACCCGAAACCGTTGAGGAGAAATTAGGGAAGATGGCCGGTATTGTGGTCGCACCCGGATTTGGAAATCGCGGCATCGAAGGCAAAATAGAAGCGGTGCGCTTTGCCCGTGAGCGTCAGATTCCATTCTTAGGCATTTGTCTGGGCATGCAGTGTGCCGTGATCGAATTTGCGCGGAACGTGTTAGGACTTACCGATGCCAATTCAAGCGAGATGGAGGCTACGCCCAATCCCGTCATCGACTTGATGGAGGAGCAGAAGGGCGTTACGGCCAAAGGCGGCACGATGCGTCTGGGTGCTTACCCCTGTACGTTGAAGAAGGGTTCGAAAGTGGCTGCCGCCTATGGCAAAACACAGATCGAGGAGCGTCACCGTCACCGTTATGAATTCAACTCGGATTATCTGGCACGCTTCGAAGCTGCGGGCATGAAGTCGGTGGGCGTGAATCCCGACACCAATTTAGTGGAGGTGATCGAATTGGAGCAACATCCGTGGTTCGTCGGTACGCAATATCATCCCGAATATAAGAGTACGGTAGAACGGCCTCATCCGTTATTTGTGGCGTTTGTGAAAGCGACACTGGCAAATCAAAAACAATAATTTTATAAATAAGCGTTAACTATAACAAATGGATAAAAAATCGATAATAGGCATTGTCGTTGTGGCCGTGCTGTTTCTTGGATTTGCTTACATAAGCAACAAGCAACAGCAGCAATATCAGAAAGATCTGGCAGCATACAATGCCTACAACGACTCAATCAAGGCTCTTTCTGCTCCCAAACCCATGGCGAATGCCGTGACCGACACCACTGCCGTGACGAACATCGCGCAAGGCGGCGAGGCTGTATTGCCGGCCGATTCAGTGGCCGGGCAGCAACAGATCCTTGCACTCGGTGACAGCCTTGCGGCAGCTAAAAATGCCCAACCCGAAGTTCTTACCGTCGAAAATGAGGTGATGAAGATCGACTTTTCCACCCGTGGCGGTCAGGTGCAGGGGGTGACGTTGAAAGATTTCACCAAATATGCACCCAAAGGACACCGCGATCAGCAGATCGAGTTGTTCAATCCCGAAAGTGCAAAGTTCGACCTCTCGTTCAGTGTCAAAAAAGGTAACGGCTGGGTACCCGTACATACGCTTGATTACGTATTTCGCCAACTCCCCGTGCGACAACTTGCCGATTCGGCACAGGTGGTAACCATGCAACTCTCGGTGGCCGACGGAGCCTACGTGGAGTATGAATACCTTATATATAACGGGCAGACCCCAAATCGCAATTATTTGGTCGATTTCAACGTGCGCTTTGTGAACATGGCTACACAGATGGATAATCAAACCTCCATCGGCATCGCATGGTCAAATACCTCCTACCAGAATGAAAAGGGATTTCAGAACGAAAACATGTACACCACGATTTCGTATCGCATTCCCGGTGAGACCTCTATCGATGATCTGGGCATGGGTGATGGTGTAAAAGAGGAGAAAATCACCACCTCGGTCAACTGGGTGGCCTTCAAACAACAGTTCTTCTCGACGGTGTTCATCGCCAACGAGAACTTCGCCAACGCCAACATGTCGTTCAATACGGCGAAACCCGGTTCTGCATACCTAAAGGATTTTTCCGCACAGATGTCAGTGCCCTATTCACCTCAGATGGAGGCATATAACTTCGCATTCTACTTCGGACCCAACAAATACGCAATTCTCAATAAGGTTGCCGATGTAAAGGGTGAACCGCTCTACATGGAGCGTCTGATTCCGCTGGGCTGGGGGATCTTCGGCTGGGTAAACCGCTGGTTCGTGATCCCGGTCTTCGATTTCCTGCGTCTGTATATCGGCAGCTTCGGACTGATCATCCTGATTCTCTCCATTCTGATCAAGATCATCATCTCACCGCTGACCTATAAGAGTTACGTCTCGATGGCAAAGATGCGCATCATCAAACCCGAAGTGGATGAACTGGCGAAAAAATTTCCAAAGCAGGAGGATGCCGTAAAGAAACAGCAGGCAACCATGGCTTTGTATAAAAAGGCGGGAGTGAATCCCATGGGCGGCTGTATTCCGATGCTGATCCAAATGCCGATTATCATCGCCATGTTCCGGTTCTTCCCCGCCTCCATTGAGTTGCGCGAACAACCGTTCCTGTGGGCAGACGACCTGTCGTCGTACGATAGTGTGCTGTCATTGCCGTTCAATATTCCGTTCTATGGCGATCATGTGAGCTTGTTTGCTATTCTGATGGCGATCGCCTTGTTTGCTTTCTCCTACATCAATTACCAGCAGACCGCTTCAAGCCAGCCGCAAATGGCAGGTATGAAGTTTATGATGGTCTACATGATGCCGGTAATGATGCTTTTCTGGTTCAATAGTTATTCGAGCGGTCTGTGCTACTACTATTTCCTTGCCAATGTGATCACCATTGCCCAGACCCTCATCATTCGGCAGATGATCGATGATGGGAAACTCCATGCGATTATGCAGGCAAACGCCGCGAAGAGTCAGAATCGCAAAAAGTCGAAATTCCAACAACGCTACGAGGCTTTGTTGCAACAACAAGAGCAGTCTA
>JAVXCD010000098.1:2890-6917 GCA_036659655.1 Alistipes sp. | reverse complement strand
CTGGAGGTGTATGTGGATCGTGAACCACAGCCGCAACCCTTGCACTTTGACTATCCGTCGGTGGCGGGGCATACGGAGGCGATCATTGTGGGGTCGGGCCCGGCGGGGTTGTTTGCGGCTTTGCGGCTTATCGAATTGGGCTTGCGCCCGATTTTGCTGGAGCGTGGACGCGAGGTGTCGAACCGCAAAGTGGACATTGCACAGATCAACCGCAATGCACTCATCAACCCCGATTCGAACTATGCGTTCGGTGAAGGTGGTGCCGGGACTTTCTCTGATGGCAAACTTTTCACTCGCAGCAAAAAACGCGGGGATTATAATAAAGCACTTCAGACGCTGGTCTTTCACGGAGCCAATCCCGAAATACTTTTCGAGGCGCATCCGCACATTGGTACCGACAAACTACCTCGAATAATTTCGGCTATTCGTCAGACAATTCTTGCTGCCGGAGGCAGTTTTATCTTTGACAGCCGTGTGACAGATTTTAAAATAAAAAACAACCGCATCGAAGGGGTTTATTGTGGTGACACACTCTACGAAGGTGCGGCGGTGGTGCTGGCAACAGGGCATTCGGCCGAGGATATTTACGAGTTGCTTCATCGGAAAGGGGTGCACATCGAGGCCAAGCCTTTCGCGATGGGAGTGCGCATTGAGCATCCGCAGACACTGATCGATTCCCTCCAATACCATTGCGAGGAGCGGGATCCCTACCTGCCTGCCGCAACTTATTCACTGGTGTCACAGGAAGGTGGGCGCGGAGTTTACTCATTTTGTATGTGTCCCGGCGGATTTATCGTCCCGGCAATGACCGATGCTTCACAGTCTGTGGTGAATGGTATGTCGCCCAGTGAGCGCAACTCTCCCTATGCCAATGCGGGAATTGTGACCGAAGTGCGTTTGGCAGATGTGGAACATCTGCGTGCCGAATGGGGCGAGTTGGCAGGATTGAAGTTTCGGCAGCAATTTGAGCAGGCTGCACGCCTACATGGTGGGGCAGGTCAGGTTGCTCCGGCGCAACGTGTCGCCGATTTTGTGAGTGGCCGCACGAGCAGTTCGTTGCCGGCAAGTTCCTATATTCCGGGGATCACCCCATCCAAGTTTGATGAGTGGATGCCGACATTTATTGCCCGAAATTTGCAGCGGGGGTTGGAAACATTTGGCCGCAAGATGCGCGGTTTTGTGACCAATGACGCGGTGATTGTGGGCGTAGAGTCGCGGACATCGACTCCTGTGCGCATTCCGCGTGATGCAGAGACCCTGATGCACCCTGAAATCCGCGGACTTTTTCCGTCGGGAGAGGGCGCAGGCTATGCCGGAGGCATCATCTCAGCCGCATTGGATGGCGAGCGCATTGCTGAAGCTGTGGTACAATTTGTAAAATAGGGAGGCAGATGAAACACACACAGGTAAAGGTCGTTATTCCGGTCTATAAGCCGACACTCTCCGAACAGGAGCACGCTTCGTTGGCGCAGACGGCAGCTGTATTAGGTAGTTATCCGCTGGTGCTGTTGAAACCGTGCGGAGTAGATACTTCGGCCATCGTGGCGGAGTTCCCTCAACTGAAGACCTTGGAGGTGAGCGATGAGTGGCTCGGAGTGAAAAACGGAATCGATGGCTACAACCGCATGATGCTGTCTAAGGAGTTTTACGATCTTTTTCCTGATACGGAATACATTCTGATTTGCCACACCGATGCATGGATCTTTCGGAATGAGCTCTCAGCGTGGTGCGAGCGTGGTTACGACTGTGTGGCGGCACCGTGGATCAAACGTGGATTGTATGAACAGCCCTTGGTGAAACACTACATGCTCTTGCAGCGGTGGTTTGCCGATAAAAGCGGGTTGCTGACCCGTCAAGTGATTTATAATAAGATAGGTAACGGCGGATTATCGCTGCGTAAGGTCGAAAGTTTTCGTGCGGTGTGCGAGATGCAAGGTGATGCTATCGAGCATTTTCTTTCCTCGCGTCATCACCTGTTTAATGAAGATGTTTTTTGGGCAGTCATCCCCCTCTCATTTAAATATCCCACTGTCTCCGAAGCGTTGCGTTTCGCCTTCGACACCAATCCGGTCTATTGTTACAAACTCAGCGGCCGGAAATTGCCCTTCGGTTGCCATAGTTGGTCAAAACCGCGGATGTATCGGTTTTGGCACTTTTTTATTCCGCAGTAACCTGTGGCGTGTGCACGCGGAAGAGGTAGGTTACATAGTATAATGTATTGTTTACTGCGCTATGAAATAGGTATTTAGCCCAACCTTTGTGCCGCTTGTCGTCGATCATCAACACGGGTTTGTAACAGATCTTATATTTATTTTCCCACGCATAGACCGTCAGTAGCCGTTCGCTCAGGTAGCCGAAAACCCGCGCCTGTACGGGGTCGTTGGAGATCCGGATGCGTCGCTCCATCTCGAAGAGGATGTCGAACAACCATGCCGAATAGGCGTTGAACTTCGTTCGCGGGAGGATAAACATGTTGAAGTGCGAGAGTCGGTTGTTGTGAAAAAAAACCTTATCGAACGTGTCAACGTAGGAGGGGTATTTTTCCAATACCACCTGTCTCAACGTGTCCAAATCTTGCTGTATGTGACACCGACTATAATCCGTATAGAGGTTATAAGGGTAGATTTTTGGCTTGGGCAGGATGATGTCGCAGTGTTGGAACAAGGTCTCTATATCGGGCACAGGGTGTTCCTGTTCGAAAAATACGGTTGTCTTGACCGTTTTGATGTTGGCCGGGGAGTTGCTGCTCAGGTCGAAATAACGGCGGTAATGATTTAGCCCGACATAGTCGGCCTCTCCGAGATTTTTCCACGCCCAATAATGCGCCGTGAGTTCGCAGTAGTTGCGGTTTTTGGTGCTGATATTGTCGCCCGTATCATCGCCGCAGAACTTCAGATCCACCTGCGACAACGCTTTGCCTACTTGGATGGGCAGATAGGGTGGCTGGGCAAGACACGCATCTTGCTTATGGGCACAGACCAGAATAATTGTTTTACTACGCATCGATTTTGATCTTTAAGGCTTGTTCAATCACTTTATCCATATCATAATAGCGGTATTCGCCTAAACGTCCGCCAAATATTACTTTCGGATCGATGTCGGCCAAAGCCTTGTATTTCAAATATAAAGTAGTGTTCCGTTCGTCATTCACCGAGTAGTAAGGATCCTTCGTGCGGTCGTAGGTGTCGGGGTATTCGTAGGTGACCACACTGCGGGGTTGGGTGCCGAATTCGAAGTGTTTGTGCTCAATCACCCGCGTATAGGGCACCTCGCGTTCGGTGTAGTTCATCACGGCATTTCCTTGATAATTAGCGCAATCCATTACTTTTGTATCGAAACGGAGACTGCGATACTCAAGTTCACCCAAACAGTAGTCGTAATATTCGTCAATGCGTCCCGTGAAGACTATTTTATCGCACATCGCCTCCCACTTTGCGCGTTCGGCACAGAAGTCGGCATTGCACCGGGTGTCGATACCTGCTAACAATTTTTCGATCAGCGGATTGTAGCCCCCGATGGGAATACCCTGATAGGGATCGTTGAAATAGTTGTTGTCGAAGGTGAAGCGTACGGGGAGCCGCTTGATGATGAATGCCGGCAGCGAGGCCGCATCGCGCCCCCATTGTTTTTCGGTGTAACCCTTGATAAGGGTTTGGTAGAGGTCGCGGCCGATGAGCGCGATTGCCTGCTCTTCGAGATTGCGCGGCTCGCGAATCCCCGCACTGTGGCGTTGCTCCTCAATTCTTGCAGCAGCCTCGGCGGGCGTTTTTACACCCCACATAGCATAGAAGGTGTTCATATTGAAGGGTAGATTGTAGAGTTTCCCCTTGTAGTTGGCCACGGGCGAGTTGGTGTAGCGGTTGAATGAGACGAACTGATTGACAAACTCCCACACTTCGCGGTTGGAGGTGTGAAAAATATGCGCTCCATAGCGGTGTACGTGGATATCCTCGATCGTGTCACAGTAAATGTTGCCACCCAAGTGATCGCGGCGGTCGATGACCAGTACCTGCTTGCCCTGTTTGGC
>JAVXCD010000098.1:0-2569 GCA_036659655.1 Alistipes sp. | reverse complement strand
AAATTTTCTTTGTGATCTCCTAATTGGCTGAACGCATCATAAAGAGCATTGGCAAAATGAAGAATCTGTCCACTCGAAAGTTTGCGGCGAGTAAGCCCGCTCGGCAACATTCGGTAATGGTAGGTTGTGCTGCTGTTTATCGTCAGGTGGTTGATGTAGCGGCAATAATGCGCCGTGAAGAGTTCATCCTCACGGAACGAGAGGGTGGTGTCGAACCGAATGTTGTGCAGTTCGATCAGCCCGCGGCTGAATAGTTTGTTCCACGTCCAGCCCAACACATCTTGGCGACGCAGTTGCACCAAAGAGTCGATGCAATTTGCGGCCTGCGCCTCGACAGGAGCAAAGGCACATCGTGTTTCTCCCTGCGCGGTGTGGCGGGTCAAACCTGAAAACACAATTCCGTCACGCTGGGGGGTGCAGTCAATGAATTGTTGCAAGTGATTCGATTCCACCCAGTCGTCGGCATCAATAAAGACAACGAACTCTCCTTGTGCATTGTCCAATCCTCGGTTGCGGGCAGCACTTACGCCACCGTTGGGTTGGTGAAACACTTTTATCCGGGCATCCTGCAAGGCATATTGATCGCAGATCTCTCCCGACCGATCCGTACTTCCGTCGTCCACAAGCAGCAACTCAAAATCCGACAGACTTTGCCGCAGCACACTGTCGATGCATTGCGAAAGTTGTTGTTCGGCATTGTAAACCGGGATGATGATCGAAATCAATCTATTTGCGGTGCACTCCATTGTTTTTAACATAATAAACGCTCGTCGATACAAAATACTGCATCCACTCGATTAATAAATTTAAAACAGTTTCTAAATTTAAAACAGCTTCTAAGCCTTTAGTACGGAGTCGAAAAGGTCACACCATTGCGCACCGATGTAGTCGAGATCGTATTGTTTGGCTTTGATAATTCCGTTCTGTTGTATGCGGCGACGCATCGGCTCATCGGACATCAAGTCGCGTAAAGTTTGCGCATAGCCTTGTATACCCGCTGCGGGAGGAACGAGCATGCCGTTTTCGCCCGTCGGAGCGAGTATCGTGCGCACACCTGCCGAACAGTCGAAAGCCACCGGAATCACACCTGCTTGTTGCGCTTCGGCGAGTACCATGCCCCAACCTTCGGTATCGGAAGTCAGGCAAAGAATCGCGGCATGGCGGTAGTATTGTAGCGGATCGGTTGTGTAATCTCGAAAAAAAATGCGCTCCAACGAGAGATCTTTCGATAGTTGTTTCAATGCCTCTTTCTCCGCACCATCCCCGACAATGGACAGCGTCCAATCGGGAAACTCCCGATAGAGCAACGCCCAAATTTGTAGGAGTTTATCCACCCGTTTGTCTTCGTAAGTCAGTCGCCCCATATAAATCAGTTCCTGTTTCTTATCCGGATAAACCTCTTCCGCCAACGGCAACAGCGGGTTGTTGATGGCATGAAACTTCGCACCGTCCACCTGCATCATCCGACAGAGCGGCTCTTTGTAGGCCTCGCAAAGCAATGTATAGGCCGCACAGGTGTTGTAGGTCAGTCGGTACTGGTTGCGGCTCTGACGATACAACGGGTTGAACAGCCATTCTATGGGACGGGTCAATAAATTATATTTGAGATAGGCAGCGGTGCTTCTCTCAGCCTTTTTTATGCGACGCATCTTGCGCAGGGTTCTTTCCCAGCCCGGTTTACCGTGTTCGCAGAAGACAAGTTTTGTCGTTGTGTTAGCCGCAACATAGTTTATGTCAGGTAATTGAACACACTGAATGGCTAAAATATCCAATTGCAACTCTTGACAAATCCGCACACTCGTTTTCGCCCATTGTTTGGGCGTTACCTCCTCCGAAGTGAGGTTCACGAATGTTGCATTTTGTTTGTCTCTGTCCGACAGAAACTCCTCTCGAATTACGCCGGCAATGTACACTTTGAATCCGTGCGAGGCAATGTATGAGGTGATTATGGAGATGACAAATTCCGCACCTCCGCAAGGATAATCTCCGAAAAATAGAAATGCAATTCGTTTTTCTTGCATATTTTAATACTAAAGTCGTAACTATTGGGTTCGATCTATTGAACAAATATAAGTATTTATTTCACAGGAATGATTTTTCAAAGCAGGAAAGTAATGGGAAACTTTTGATGGCGGGGTGTAATCACATAAGTATCAGCTTGTTTTATTTACATGTTAAAAAAACTTACAAAATTCATTAAAATATTTAATAAAATATTTGTGCAATTTGTTTTTTCGCTCTATCTTTGCAGAGAAGTTTTTAAGGTTCTTTTAGGTTAGTAGTTTTAGGTTGGTTGAGGAGATCGGCAGGTTGTGACAACGGACACTTTTCGAAGTGTGCTTTGTTGCTAAGACGGGAGAACGGTGCGCGTTTCTTTTCGTCGAATACCTCCGAACTACCTCTTTTTTTTGCGTAGAACCTGCTGCATAGAATCGTCATTAAAGTGCTTTTAACGGTAATTCTTGCCGATAGCCCCGTTGCACTTATCTCACACTGTAAAAGTATACCCGCCCCTCGAGCCTGTCGAGAGGTCGCAAGGTCAATCGCTCAATTTTACCCGATCCTCGAG
>JAVXCD010000097.1:0-6955 GCA_036659655.1 Alistipes sp. | reverse complement strand
CCTCTCGACAGGCTCGAGGAGCGTGCATTGTGTTTCCAAAATCTTTGCGACCTCTCGACAGGCTCGAGGAGCGGGTATTTTCAAAACTTTTTGTGACCCTTTCCTCTCTTATTTTTCCTGTTGCACCAGCGTCATCTCATCCAAAATCCAACCGGCACCGGCGAATTTGTCGACCACAAAGAGCACGTAGCGCACATCCACAGAGATGGTACGTTGCAGATCAGGCTCGAAGGCCACATCGCCCGACATCGCCTCCCAATTGCCATCGAAAGCCAGACCGATCAACTCGCCCTTGGCATTCATGATCGGAGAGCCCGAATTACCGCCCGTAATATCGCAGTTGGCAAGGAAAGCCACGGGAATTTCCCCATTTTTATCGGCATAGCGACCAAAATCTTTGGCAGCATAAAGTGCTTTCAATTTGTCGGGAACCGTAAATTCGGAAGGATTCTCCGGATTTTCCTTCTCCATAATTCCTTTCAACGTCGTATAATATTTATACATAATGCCGTCGGCAGGCACATAGGGCAACACTTGTCCGTAGGTCAGACGCAACGTGAAGTTGGCATCCGCAGCCCATGCTTTGTGGGGTTGCATCCGCATCAGGCCCGCGATATAGAGGCGGTGTCCCTCCTTGAATTGGACTTTGCTGGATTGCACGGTAGCCTGCAAAGCCGTGATTTTTGACAACACAGAGCGGGCAAGCACAACAGCCGGATCGTTCTTCAAGACCTCTGCCGAACAGGAATCCAACGCAGCCAATGCCTTTTCTTCACAACTAAAGAGCGAATTGTCGTAGAGATAATCTACATACGCATCCGTATTACCCTGAAATTTCACATCGATCACCTCGGTAAAAATACAGGGAAGATCCTTGACATTTTGCTGAACAATTTGGAACATGCGTTTGGCAACTTTGCGATCGGTCGGCAGGTTATAATCCTTATAAAAATCCTTTAACCAATCTTTCAACTTCGCTGTTTTTGCGGTATTCAACGAATCTTTTACCACACCCATCACCATTCGCGCCGGGGAGATGATCTCCACCGCACGAATTAACGCCTCAGAGAGGTATTGAATGGTTCCATCCGCCACTAAACTACCCTCTACAGAGGCTTTTATTAGCGGCAGCGCATCAATAAATTTCTCTTCCGGCAGCGTGTTCTGCTCAGCCCAACGCTGAAAAGCAGTTTCCTGTGCCTCTTTCTGCGCCTTCACGTTCAGCTTTTTGATACCCCGCGACTTGCCGATCGAATTCTTCCAGTAGTTCGAAGAGCTCGCATATTTCGAGGCATATTG
Source organism: Alistipes sp. (assembly GCA_036659655.1). Classification (GTDB taxonomy): domain Bacteria; phylum Bacteroidota; class Bacteroidia; order Bacteroidales; family Rikenellaceae; genus Alistipes. The sequence goes on along the minus strand of JAVXCD010000097.1, from coordinate 5,656 downwards.
AATCCGAACCTTGTCGCTGGCCAGCATATCCTCTTTCAGAATATTCTGACGTTCGCCCCGGATGAAGATCCGTTGCGGATTTTCCACCTCCAGCAACTGGTCAATCTCATAAGAGGTCATGTAGCGTTCTGTCGTTCCCGGAAAACCCATGATCATCGCAAAGTCCCCTTCTTTGTAACCATCAAGAGATACTTTTAGGTGCTGTGCGGCTTTATAAGGTACATTTAACGGCGAATAGGATGCCGGCTTATTCTCCTTATCCGCATAGACACGGAAGATCGAGAAATCGCCCGTATGACGTGGCCACATCCAGTTGTCGGTCTCCCCGCCGAATTTACCAATCGAAGTCGGCGGTGTACCCACCAAGCGCACGTCCTTAAAAACTTCAATCACAAAAGAGAAATATTGATTGCCACCAAAAAACGACTTGATCACAATCTCCTTACCCTCATTTTGCTTTGTAAGTTTTTTACGCAAGACTTTTGTATTTTCGGCAATTATTTTTGCCCGTTCATTTTCGCCCGCTATATTCGGCACATTGCCTAAAATATCGGCCGTCACGTCGGCAATAGCGCGTATAAAGCGCACCTTTAAGCCGGGTGCAGGAATCTCCTGTTCGTTGTTCATGGCCCAGAAACCATATTTCAAGTAGTCATGCTCCACCGACGACAAGGCTTGAATCGAACCATAACCGCAATGGTGATTGGTGAAAATAAGCCCCTTATCGGAGACAATTTCACCCGTACAGCCTTCACCAAAGATGATGATGGCATCTTTAAGGGAACCGTGATTGATCGAATAGATCTCCTCGGCAGTGAGTTTACACCCCTTTGCCTTCATATCTTTGCTGTTCATTTTCTGAAGATAGGGCAACAGCCACATCCCCTCATCCGCCACAGCAGAGAACGACAGCATAGCTGCCGCAGCCAGTAAAAATAGTTTTTTCATAAATTTAGTTGGTTTTTATAGTTATTTTATTGCTATCATATTCAATATCGAACGTTCGGCTCGTTGCCGGATCTGCTCATCAAGGAGTATTTCCGGCAACTCCTGCTCTAAACACGTGTAGAGATTCTCCAATGTAATCATCTTCATGTAGCGGCAATTATTACACCCACAGGTGGAGTCGATAGGCGGTGCCGGGATAAACTGTTTCTGCGGAAAACGTCGCTGCATCTCGAACAAAATCCCCGCCTCGGTCACCACAATAAACGTATCGGCACCACAGGTACCGCAATAGGTCAGTATGGCTGCCGTGGAACCCACAAAATCGGCCACTTCCGTGATATAAGCCTTGCATTCGGGATGTACCACGATCTTAGCCGCAGGGTGTTGTTGTTTTAATTCCAAAATTTTCTCCAGCGAAAATTCCTCATGCACATGGCAGGCACCGTCCCACAGGATCATATTCTCACGACCGGTCAGTCGTTGGATATACCCCCCTAAATTTCGGTCGGGGGTGAAGATAATAGGCTGGTTGGCAGGAATCGACTCCACTACCTTCAGTGCATTGGATGAAGTGCAACAGATGTCGGTCATCGCCTTCATCTCCACCGAAGTATTCACATAAGAGACCACTTTATGGTGAGGATAGGCCGCTTTGAACTGCGCAAACACGTCAGCCGGGCAGGAATCCGCCAGCGAGCAACCCGCCTCAAGGGTCGGAATCAACACCTTTTTCCGGGGAGAGAGCACCTTTGCGGTCTCCGCCATGAAATGAACTCCCGCAAAAAGAATGATCTCCGCATCGGTCTGCTGCGCTTGGATCGACAGCGCAAGAGAGTCTCCTACAAAATCAGCCACCTCCTGCACCTCCTGTAAAGTATAGTAGTGCGCCAGAATGACGGCTCTTTTCTGTTTTTTGAGTGTTGCAATTTGATTCCGTAAAATGGAGAAGTTATCAACCATTGGTTTTTTATTTTTATTCTTTAAGATAATATTATTAATAATAAGAATAGAAATAATAGCTGTTCATAGTGTTTATAACTTCCGTGTGAAATTTTCTATGAACATTTATTCTTTTTATTAGTACTTATTCTTTTTGTTAACTACATCGAATTCAAACAGGTGAATGTAATCATGAACAATTGTTCATATTCGTTATCAACATATCAACACCTTTATTCTGTAAACATTCTATGCTACTTTTGTGGTGCAACACTCCCCAACAACAAATGAAAAGTATTTTTGGTAAATTAAATATTCGTCTTATACTATTTTATTTTTCGGAGATGCAACCCCTGAGTCTTAAAACTTGTTATTATTTATGCTCTCTTTTCAACAGAGTTGCCAACACTATTTCACCACCTTATGAACAATTTTATCGGCAATTTCGCGGTAGTACTTTTCGACTCTTGCATCTATCGCCGAAGCGGGATTTCCTGATTCAGAACCATCCATAATGGACTGAATGATTGGAATATCCCCTAAAAAATCGACGTTGTTTTCTTCGGCAAATCGGTGTGCGCCGCCCTGTCCGAAGAGGTAATATTTATTGTTGGGCAGTTCGGCAGGAGTGAACCACGCCATGTTCTCTATGATTCCAACAACGGGAATGTTGACGTTTTTGTTGCGGAACATCTCTACGCCGCGGCGTACATCAGCCACAGCGATCTGTTGGGGGGTGGAGACGATCACGGCTCCGTCGATTTTCAACTCTCCGATGATCGACAGATGGACATCGCCCGTACCGGGAGGCAGGTCGATTAGCAGAAAATCCAAGGTTCCCCACTTGGTTTGATGGATCAGTTGTTTGAGTGCATTCACAGCCATCGCCCCGCGCCACAACAGGGCATCGGTGGGCTTGATGAAGAATCCGATCGACATCAGGCGGATCTCCATCGACTCGGCAGGGATCATGCGATCTATGCCCTCTTCCACTTCGGCTTCGGGGACATATCCCTCTACGCCGAACATCTTTGGCTGTGAGGGTCCGTAAATATCGGCATCGAGCACCCCTACCCGGAAACCTCTATTGCGCAAAGAAACGGCGAGGTTGGCCGTGACCGTTGACTTGCCTACCCCACCCTTGCCCGAAGCAACGGCGATGATGTGGGCGATGCCTCCCGTGGTGGTGGGTCGCTCCGGAGCAGGATTTTTGGGTGCGGCCTCCTTGATGATTACCGTGACGGCGGCTTGTGGAAATTTTTGTTCCAAAACCAGTTGTACTTGGTTTTTGATCTTCACGGCAAACGGATCTCTCGTCTTGGCAAATTGCAGGCTGACGGTGATTTTATCGGCGGTAGCCGACAGATGCTCTACGAAGCCGCTTTCGATAATTCCTTTGCCCGTTTCGGGGTGGGAGATCGTGGCGAGTAGTTCTCTGATTTGTTCTTCCATAGATTTTTTTTGACTTCTATTGACAAAGATACAGTTTATTTCCGGAAATAAATAGAAGTAATTAAATTATTTTATCGAAATACGATAAATATCGCTTGTTTTTCATAAAAGATCATTATCTTTGTACCGTGAGTCAGATCGTTCGCTCGGATCAAGCGGGCAACACAACATACGATCCTCAAGTTTGTCGAGCGGCCGCATGATCCCGGTGTGGGTTGCCTTGGCGACATTCCGACAGGTTCGGGGGTCGAAAAGAGGCCTGCGAAGGTGGGTTTCCGCGGTGCTTGCAGCGGGAGTCGGGTCTTCGGAGGATCGGGCGTTGAAAATGAATAAATTTAAAACAGGTTCTTATTACAAACGTTACAACTAAATTAGATAGACTATGAAATTTCTCAAAGTTTTTTTAGCGGGGATTCTCGCTTTTGTTGTCGGAAGTTTTCTGATGATGTTCTTGTGGGTTTTCATCCTTTTAGGCATTGCCGGCTCCATGAAAGGGCCTGTTGTTGCGGTAAAGGATAATTCCATTTTGAAGATCGATCTGGCGGAAACTATTATCGATGCCCCAGCGTCCGATCCTTTTTCGGCCATCAACGTGATGACCTTAGAGGCAACGCCCCAGTTGCCTATTCTCAAAGTGTTACGTGCAATTGAGGCTGCAAAATCGGATGCTCGGATCAAGGGCATCTATCTGCGCATGAATGGCATTGGCGGTATCAGCGGCGCGGCGCTGGTCGAAGAGTTGCGCGCGGCACTGGTCGACTTTAAGCAGAGCGGCAAATTTGTGGTCTCCTACAATGAAACCTATTCTCAGGGCACCTATTACTTAGCCTCGGTGGCCGACAAGATCTACCTGCAACCCGAAGGAGGCATGGAGTGGGCCGGCATGGCGTTCAACCTGATGTTTTACAAAGGACTGATGGATAAATTGGATGTGAAAGCAGAAATTTTCCGTCCCACGGCGTGCAAATATAAGAGTGCCGTAGAGCCTTATATTTTAGACAAAATGTCGGATGCCAACCGAGCACAGATGCAGGATCTGGTCTCCTCCATGTGGTCTACGATCACCTCGGCCGTGAGTGAGTCCCGCGGTATGAGTGTTGATTCGCTCAACATGCTGGCCGACAACCTACAAGTGTCGTTGCCCGAAGACGCGTTGAAATACCGCTTTGTGGATGGACTGATTTACGAGGATCAGATGAAGGATGTTTTCAAGGAGCAGGGCGTGGTGCCCGACAGTAAGGATGAATATTCATTCATCTCGCTTGGTGATTATGCGGCGCAGGTGGGTGCCGATCTCAAGAATGTTTCGTCCTCGCAAGTTGCCATCATCTATGCCGACGGATCCATTGTCGACGGGGATGGCTATGGAGCTAACATTTTTGGTAATTCGCTGGCTAAAACCATTGCCGGCGTGCGTGCCGACGACAAAGTGAAAGCAGTGGTGTTGCGTGTCAACTCACCGGGAGGCAGTGCGCTGGCCTCGGATGTTATCTGGCGTGAAATCGAATTACTCAAGGCACAGAAGCCTGTTGTGGTCTCCATGGGCTCCTATGCGGCCAGTGGCGGTTACTACATCTCCTGCCCGGCGGACGTTGTGGTGGCGGATAAAATGACACTCACCGGCTCGATCGGGGTGTTTGGCATGTTTTTCAACACCAAGGATGCGTTGCAGAATAAGTTAGGCATCACCAAAGATGGCGTGAAGAGCAACACCTCGGCCGGGATGGGTATGTTGGGTGCGTTGACCCCCGCAGAGCGTGCATCCATCATGCGCGGCGTGGACAAAGTCTACACCACCTTCACCTCCAACGTTGCCAAGGGGCGGAACTTGCCCATCGAAAAGGTGCTTGACATTGCCGGCGGACGGGTGTGGTCGGGTGAAGATGCCTTGTCAATCGGTTTGATTGACACCTACGGAGGCCTCAACACCGCCATTGCCCTTGCTGCCGACAAGGCGGAATTAGGAGCTGACTTTCGAGTTGTCGAGGTGATGGAAACCCCCACAGGCTTGGCAGCCATCCTCGCCTCTCTTCAAATGAATATTCGGGCTCACATCCAACAGTCGGAGTTGGGATTGCTGATGAAGGAGTACAAAAAAGTGCAGGAGATAACCACACAACAAGGTGTGGTCATGTATTATCCCTACACCCTCGATATGCTGTGGTAAAAGTTTGAAAATAAGCTGTAAGGCCGATTTTTAACAATTGATCTTCTCGATCCTCGAGCTTGTCGAGAGGTCGCAAAGACTTTGGAAACACAATGCACGATCCTCGAGCCTGTCGAGAGGTCGCAAAGTACACTGGAAACACAATGCACG
>JAVXCD010000096.1:6805-7115 GCA_036659655.1 Alistipes sp. | reverse complement strand
CCTGCGCCAACTCCTCGTCGGCCAGATCTTTGCGATTCTGCTCGGTGAAGATTGTTGCGGAGTCCGCACCTTGTTTGGCCAGTTTACTGATGATCTTCAGCACATCGGCATCGGGTAACTCAGCGATCTCCACGCCCGCTGTTTTTGCCTCGATGATGTATTTTTTAACGTTACGCAACGCACTCAGACGCATGGCATCCCGTGCCTTCATGGCATCCATGATGCCTTTGGAAATTTGTTGTTCTAATGACATAATCAGTCTATTTTTGAGAAGTTGTTTGAATTTGTTACCGAAGTTATTTTAGAAATA
>JAVXCD010000096.1:0-6795 GCA_036659655.1 Alistipes sp. | reverse complement strand
CCGATTTTAGCGAGCTAAATGAGGATTTATAGGGCGGGAACAGGGGTGGAAAGAGGAGATTCAAAAAAATTCAATATATCGTGCATCAAGCCGTTGCGCTGCTCCGCGGAACGGATGGCTTCGAACGGGAATCCCATCACAAAAGTCTTGTACTTGCCCGCATAGCCCACACCGGCCGTGCGCCGATTTTCGGCATACCGCATCACCGAAAAAGCACCCTCACCCCACGGCAAGATCGCATCGGGAGCCTCCACGCAATACGCATCGGGCACAAGTTCGTTGTTGAAGCGATATTCGTCTCGCGAGAATTTGGCGTTCGAAGTCACCACACGCACCCGGTCGAGGGTAGTTGCCTGCCCCGCGTCATAGGTGTAATGCAACCTGTTTTGCGCAAATGCACGATCCTCTTCAGTGGAATTATCGCCCGTCCACAGATCTGTCCCCACATAACTGCCCGAAAGAAACAGCGCTCCGCCCGCCTGCAAAAATACGGTAACAGCCCGTTGCATTTCCGGGGTGAAAGTCTTGAAATCATAGCCGTGAACACCTCGTCCGATGGTGGTCGAACGTTGCTTGCCAAGTATCAAATCAACCATCGGGTAGTCGTTCATCGAGACTACCCCCCGCTCCACAGCACGGATGCTCGTCGAGCAAAACGAATAGCCGGCCTGCACAATGGCCTGTCCGTGCAAATAGGGGTAGTCAAAGGTATTACCTCCGATTATATCCGTCTCGAAGTCGGTGTTGCACGAGCCCAGTTCATCGCGAGTAGCTCCCGTCAACGCGCGATCAAACACCTGCTGCGCACCGATAAACGAAATATCACGCAGATAGGGCACGCCGCTGTCTTGTGCGTTGTAGAAGCCGGCTAACGAATCGTTGCGCATGCTCAGCGGAGCACTCACTCGGTCAAAGCCATTCACCACCAACACCCATCCCTTTTCGTTGGGCACACGGCATGCCGCAAGCGTCTCACTGGGAAAACTTTCACCGCCATCGTTGATGGCCGTCACCTTATAACTGTAAATATGACCCGGAGTCTGCTCCGTCATGTAGGAGGTTTCGCCCACCCACGTACCGTTGTCGAATCCGCCGTTGTCAATGCGCGTATAGATCATATACCCCGTTGGCACGGCACTCTCTTCTACCGAATCGCGCACCATACGCCAGCGCAAGTTGACGTTGTTGTCCGACATCAACTCCACACTGAATCCATCCACGGGCAGGGGTTGCACCACAAAAGAGGTGTTATATTGTGCCGCAAGATGCTTCAAGATACCCTTGTAGATGGCTCGGCTGACCAGAAACTTAAAGCGGGGATCATTACCGTAGCGCATATCGGCAAAATTCTGATGCGACAGCAACTCCAGCAGCATCGTCGGTACGTTCGGCACGCGTGCCTCGTAGTAGGAGCGATTCCACAAACCCCGACGGCACCAGTTCGGCTCGTAGGTGCGGCGAATATCCTGTGTGATCTCTGTCATCACCAGATCCGTCAGATCTCGCGAGCGATAGCGATCTGCCCCGCCCCAGAACTTGCCGTTGTTGTCTTTCGTGTAGTAGATTCCCAACGTACCGATCACCTCGTCGGTAGTGCGCGTGCCCGCATCCGAATGCACCGCCAACGCCATGTCCAACGGAATATGAAGGCCCTTTTCGTGTGGCAAACGCTCCGAACCGCCCATCAAGGCGTTGACCCAATGTGCCCGCGACATGTAATCGTCCTTATAGTCGTCCGTATTGGCTTTGGGGGTGTAGACCTCCTCGTCGAACCCCGCCCATTGCAACCAGTAGCGAGCCCCCTCGCAGAAGCGCGGGTAACCACTGGTCTCCTCGTCGAGATGGTGTTTTTGCATGCGCAACGAATCACCGACCGAGCGAATAATATTGCCATAGCCACCGCCTATTTTCACTGCATCAGCCGACACGCTCCGCTTCAAGTGAGAAGATAGATTGGTTAGCGTAACAACCTCAATATTATCACCTTTTGGCAACATAAAATGGCCTAAATAGATCCATGTTCCCCCACCCATTGTCTGATTCACCGCGAAACTGCTCTCGCCACCCAAGTGATGCACCGTGTAGTGGGCATCGTCGGCACTATCTTCGTCGGTGCGGTAGGAGACGTAGACCGCATATTCATCCTGCTTCGGGATCGAAGCACTCCACACCGCCCGGCTCTCCTCGCCCTGTGTGAGGGTCTGCACACTGCGCGTAGTGCCGTGTGTGAACGGATTTTCCCCCGTGCGGTAACTCTCTTTCAGATGAGCAAAACCCACTCCCGCATCGTGCCACTTATTTGTGCCGTTGGATTCGGTATATTTCGATCGGTTGTCTACACCGCTATCGTTGTCGAGGATCAACTCTCTTTTTTGCGTATCCCGTTCCCGCGGTAGCAGGACATAGGCTCCGGCATTTTCAAGCATCGGCACCACATAGGGCAGCACATAACTTTGTGTATAAAGATCCTCGCACGTCTGCCACAAACACGAACGTTGCCATTTCCAACGGCTTTTCGCCTGATCAAAATAGCGTCCATGGCTCTGCCACAGAGCGATATGACGACCTGTCAGACCCTTGGTCGGTAGCGCCACAACCCTGAGTGGAGTCACTAACGGTCGTGCCGAGGAGTTGGTGAAGGGGATGAGTGTCGCATCTTTCTTGTTTTTCTTCTTGGACTTTTTCTGCGGCACCTCTGCTCGGCGGCAAGCCAACGGAATCAACTCCTCGATACGGTGATCGTCGGTAATGAGCGCAAGATTCAACTTGCGGCAGTTGTCGGGCAGTAACTCCCGGATGGAGTCGTAGATGGCTTTGACGTTCTCCTCCCGAAACGGGTAGTACGACATGCCGATGGTCATGCGGATGGTAACTTGTTTTTTTGAGACGGTCACACTTTGCACCTTTGTGTTTCCGCCCGATATTTCGCGTTCCACGATGCGCGACAACATCTCTCCGATCCGGAATTGAGTCTGCCTCGGAAGTTCACCGGCAACGAGCGGAGAAGTACCCAGTAAGCAAAGTAAAAACAGACAAATAAATCTATTTCTCATGAGGTTTTATAATAATCAACATCCCTGCAATAGTAAACAAGGCGTTATAAATAAGCAACTCAAAACCAATCTGATAGCCAAATGAATGTAAAGTAAAGGTTTGCAACAACGCACTCAAAACCGGTGCTGCGACAGCCACTACGGGAATCCAGCGGTCCCGCACCGCAAAACGGGTGAACATACCAAAAATAAACATGCCCAAAATCGGACCATACGTATAACTCGCCACCTTATAAACCAAATTAATCACGCTGTCATTGCCAAATGCCTCGAAGCCCAGAATCACCCCGCCCATGACCACCGCCATGAGGATGTGCACCCGCTTACGAACACGGGTCAACCGATCCTCTGCATAGCGGGTTGTCCCCTTCAGGATGTCGACCGTGAAAGAGGTCGTCAGCGCTGTCAACGCCGAGCCGGCAGCCGAATAGGTGCTGGCAATAAGCCCCAGTACAAACAAGATGCCGACCACTGCCGGCAAACCGCCGTTCACCGCCACCTGCGAAAAAACCTGATCGCTCTTCTCCGGCATGGGGAGATTGTGCTGTTGCATATATAGGTAGAGCAGCACCCCTAACACCAGAAACAGGAAAATCACAAAAAACTGGCTGATGGCCGTGAGTATAATATTTTTTTGCGAATCTCGCGGCGATTTGCAACTCAGATTACGCTGCATCATATCTTGATCAAGCCCCGTCATGGCGATCAGAGTGAAGATCCCGCCAAAAAACATCTTCCAAAAATAACGCCCCGAACTACTATCCCCGAAGAAGAAAATCTGCGAATAGGGCGAGTCGGACACCGCCTGCGACATGGCGGGGAGAGAGAGACCCAACTCCCGTGTGATGAAATAGATAGACAGCACCAAACTACCCACCAGACAGATGGTTTTGAGGGTATCGGTCCAGATCAGCGACTTCACACCGCCCTGCTGCGTATAGATCCACACGAACAACATAGTGACAGACATATTGCTCCAGAACGGCAGTCCGTAGTGATCGAAAATGAGCAGTTGCATCACCGCACACACCACATAGACCCGTAAGGCTGCACCTAACATTTTGGAGATAAAGAAAAACCACGCCCCCGTGTGATGAGAAGCCGAGCCGAACCGTCCCTCCAAATATTCATACAAAGACACGACCTTCAGTCGATAGAATAGGGGGATGAGCACAAAGGCAATGACGAATTGCCCCACGGTGAAGCCCAACACCATCTGCATATAAGAAAACGAATCGACTGCCACTGAGCCGGGTACCGAGATGAAGGTCACGCCCGACATGGCCGCACCAATCATGGCAAAGGCCGCCATATACCACGAAGTTTGGCGGTTGCCGGAGAAAAATCCGGCATTATCTGCCTTGCGGCCGGAGAACCATGCAACGCCAAAAAGCACTGCAATATAGGCCAATATAGTTATAATAACAGCGATCGGGCTCATTGAAGTTTGTTGTGTAGGAGACAAAGATAGGCAAACTCTAAGAATTTATTGTGAAAAAATGATTGGAATTTGAAATAGTTCATTATCTTTGTTAGTCCAATAACACTACAATTTGAAAAGAGTTAAAAAATAACAACCCTAAATCAATATAACAATGGCTAAAAATCTAAAAATTAGAGATCTTACCTTGCGAGACGGACAACAATCTTCATTCGCAACTCGTATGAATCAAGCTCAGGTTGACCGCTGTCTTCCTTATTACAAAAATGCGAACTTCTATGCAATGGAGGTTTGGGGCGGAGCAGTTCCCGATTCAGTGATGCGTTATCTGAATGAGAATCCTTGGACTCGTCTCGAAACAATTCACAAAGCAATCGGCAATGTATCGAAGTTGACGGCTCTTTCGCGCGGACGCAATCTGTTCGGATATGCACCCTACACCGACGAGATCATTGATGGTTTCAGTCGCAATGCAATCGAAAGCGGTCTGGGCATTATGCGTATCTTCGATGCGCTGAATGACGTAAACAACGTAAAAGCCACTATCAAATATGTAAAACAGTATGGCGGTATCGCTGACTGCGCTGTATGTTACACCGTAGATCCGAAATATCCGGAACCCGGATTCATGGCTAAACTCATGGGTAAGAAGAGCCACGAACTTGTGTTTACCGATGCTTATTTCATCGACAAAGCCAAACAAATGGCTGAGTTGGGTGCCGACATGATCACCATCAAAGATATGTCGGGTTTGATTCCGCCCAGACGTGTCAGCACGCTGATCAAACTACTCAAAAAGAACATCAATATTCCGATCGACTTCCACACACACTGCACCCCCGGCTACGGTCTGGCTTCTGTGCTTTCGGCTATTTTGGCCGATGTGGACATCGTAGACACCAACTGCTGGTACTTCGGTGGCGGCACGGGTGCTCCGGCAATCGAATTGGTCTATGTATTCTGCAAAAAATTGGGCATTGACATCGGCGTCAACATGGAGGCTGTGGCAAAAATCAATGTGGAGTTGAAAGACATCCGCAAGGAGCTCGAATTATCGGTATTCGGCAAAGAGAAACCGCTACCCAAACCTTTCAACCCGCTGACGGACACTATCCCTGCCGAGATCGACGCACAGTTTGACCGCGCTATCAAAGCAGCAAAGGCCGATGACGAGGCTACAACCATCGATGCTTGCCGCAAGATCGAGGCGTTCTACGGATTCCCCGCACCCAACGAATTGGTGCAGAAAGCCGAGATTCCCGGAGGTATGTATTCGAACATGGTTGCCCAACTCAAGCAACTCAAATCGGAAGACATCCTGCCACGTGCCATGGAGTTGATCCCCTCGGTTCGCTTGGCTGCCGGTTTGCCTCCGCTGGTGACCCCCACCTCTCAGATCGTAGGTGCACAGGCTGTGAACTGCGCACTGGACGAGAAGGCCGGTCGCCCGATGTACACCAACAAGAGTTCGCAGTTTGTGGGCTTGGTGAAGGGTGAATACGGACACACTCCCGTACAGATTGATCCCGAATTCCGCTTCAAGATTTGCGGTGTACGCGAGGAGACTCCCTATGACACCTCCAAATACGAGATGCAACCCAATCCCACCCTGCCCGAAGCAGGTGGCGTGAAATTGGCTGCAAACGAGAAAGAAGTACTGTTGCTGGAGCTCTTCCCATTGGTTGCTAAGACATATTTGACCGATTTGAAGGTAAAGGCATACGAGGCTTCCAAGCCCGCAGATGCCAAAGCTGCCGATCAAGCTGCCGATAGCAAAAAGGCAACAGCAATCACCGGCAATTTAGTTGCGGCTCCACTGCCGGGACGTATCATTGATGTGAAAGTCAAAGTCGGCGACGTGATCAAAGCAGGCCAAGAGGTGATGACCCTTGAGGCTATGAAAATGGAAAATTCCGTCACCTCCAACTACAAAGGTACGGTAAAACAAATTTTCGTACAGGTCGGTGATACGGTGGCTACCGATGCGGCTCTGATGGAGATTGAATAAACTCCTTTTGAATTTTCTTAGACAGTCCGGGCTTTATGCTCGGGCTGTTTTTTTTACATTTGCTCCGAGAGGTCGCAAAGACAGTATACGATCCTCGAGCCTGTCGAGAGGTCGCAAAGGTCACGGTGTGTCATGCTGAATGAATGAAAATTCCCGATCCTCGAGCTTGTCGAGAGGTCGCAAGGGTCACGATGTGGCATGCTGAATGAATGAAAGTACACGATCCTCGAGCTTGTCGAGAGGTCGCAAAGTACACTGGAAACACAATGCACGATCCTCGAGCTTGTCGAGAG
>JAVXCD010000095.1:0-7120 GCA_036659655.1 Alistipes sp. | reverse complement strand
TCCTCCTCGGTGAAGTGTACTAACTGTGAAATATCCTTGAAATGTGGCGACTCTTTGTCCAGACGGATGCAGTCGTTGCTTTTCTGAATGACAAATCCCGCCTCGCGAAAGGTGTCGATGTAGCGGTAGACCGTGCGTCGTGACATCTCCAGTCGTGCTGCAAGGTCATCCACCGTGTAGGTGGTGTTGGCGGTCAGCAATTTCATTAATCGCAGCAGTCGTTCCAGTTTAGGTTGATCCATTCGTCCGTTTTTTGAATAGGACAAAGATAGCGAAAAACTTCTCTAACTGCGGCAAAATTGGGAAAAGTAAGAAACAGCTTCTAAAAGTTCAGCCATGATTTGAAGGAGGCAATTTTCTCTTTGCTGATGGTGATGCGGTCTTTGTTGTTGGGGCTGATGTGGACAATTACTTTGCCGTTGAAGTAGGGCTCAATGTGTTTTACAGCACTGATGCACAGTAATATCTGACGATTTGCGCGAAAAAATTGATCGGGATCAAGCTGTTCGATGAGTCGGTCTAAAGACAAATCTACGCTGTGTTCTGTTCCTGCATGGGTGACGGCAAAGGTAACCTTGTTTTCGCAATAGAAATAGGCAACCTCCGAGACCTGCAACATCCACGATTGATCAACTCCTGCGATTAGAAAGCGTGTGCGAAACTGCTTTTCACCGCGCTGTAAACTCGACAAAATATTATCAAGGTAAGCATCGGGCTTGGTGGTTAGCGCTTCGAATTTCAAGATCGCCTCCAGCAGGCGACTTTCGTCAATGGGTTTGAGGATATAGTCGATGCTATTGACGCTGAAGGCGCGAATGGCGTATTGGTCATAGGCTGTGGTGAAGATCACCACGGAGGTTGGCTGTGCGCGTGACAGGAAGTCGAATGAATTGCCATCAGAGAGTTGTATGTCAAGGAAAATCAGATCGGGATGAGGGTTCGTGGCGAACCACGCTACGGCCTCCTCCACGCTGCCGGGCAGTGCGGTAATCTCCCAGGTAGGGCGCAGGCGACTGACCATTGAGCAGAGCAGGCGAGCGGCAGGGATCTCATCTTCAATGATTACGATGCGCAATTTATTCATAGAGCAGCGGAATTTTAACGGTAAATAGTTGGTCTGTCTTGATAATTTCGATCTCGCGACCCAAAATCAGCGTACAGCGGTTTGCCAAATTTTTCAGTCCGATGCCCGTGGAGATGGCATTTTTTCGAAGATTGATCGTATTACTGACCACCAAGGTGTTAGTCTCTACGGTCACGTTGATTGTCATCGGCGAGGCGAGGCTAATTGTGTTGTGTTTAATCACATTTTCGATGAGTAGTTGCAGGGTTAGCGGTGGCAACTGGCTTTCGAGGTTATCATCAGAGATGTGCATTTTGAATTGAATACAAGCACCCAAACGCACCTCATGCAGAAATAAATAGGAGTGGACAAATGCCAATTCATCAGCCAAGCTTACCAGTGGTTTATCCTGACATTGAAGTACATAACGATATACATCGGAGAGGTTGCGAGTAAAAACTACTGCATTTTTGGGCTCGTATTCGATCTCGGCGATCAGCGTATTGAGGCTGTTGAAGAGGAAATGGGGGTTGAGTTGATTTTGCAAGGCTGTGTAGCGTGCAGTATTATTCTCCTGCTGCAAAAATGTGGCTTCACGCTGCAAGGTGAGGGCATCTTGGATAAATCTGTTGGCGATGAGCAGCCCCAAGATCACCAATTCGACCAGCCACACGATGATCAGAACGCGGATGCCGCCGTTAGGAAAAGTGAAGGGATGCGCCGATCCCACGAGCAACTTGGCAATCACCAAAAGTCCGTAATTCAAGGCCAAGAGAGCCAGTGCAACTACGACGTAGAGAGCCACCAGTTTCCAGCGTCGCGAGAGGTTCAGTGTGTATTGACTGTTGATCCAGGTGCTGAGGTGGATGGTTGCAAATCCTAAAATGTTGAGAGCAAAGATAAAGAACAGTGCGGCACTCAAAGTGTCGGAGGGGAAGTTGGCATAGTTGACTAACAGCAGATAGGAGAAAAGTCCTAAGCCGGAAAAGACAGCCCCGTATAAAATGTTATTGATCTTTGCGCTCATCGTAAGGACAAATATACGGAAATTATTGAATATTGTATTGATTGAGGGCGCGCATTAACTCCGCATAGTGTCCTTGCGCTGCTACTTTAGCCTGCACGTAGTTCACCTGCGAGGTCTGCCGATAGGTCTGTGCATCGATCACCTCAAGAATAGATACCTCGCCTTCGCGGTAACGCTCTAAGGCTTTGCGTTCGTTTTCCTCCGCCTTGCCCAGTGATGCGTGTGACAGCTCGACCCGTTCAATGGCCTGTATGAGCGCTACGCGTGCCGTTTGGCACTCTAAGTTGATGTTGTCTTCTACTTGACGAAGGTTGTCTGTTGCCATGCCGATTTGTTGCTGTGAAGCACGCTTGCGGCTGCCACGTTTCCCCCACTCGAAGATCGGGATTGAGAGTTTTGCGTAGACGGCATAGTTAAAATTGAGGTCGGGTTTGAAGTTGTAGCCGGGAGAGGCATAATTACCCTCTGCTCCAACATAGAGTTGCGGTTTGTAGGGAGCGTCGTTCAGTCGAAGCGAACTTTCCGCTATTTTTACACGATTCTGCGCCACAGCTAACTCCGCACGCTCCGCGCCTGCAATGTTGAGTAGATCTAACTCTGTGATAATTGGAATGGTAGGATCAATGGGAGTTGCTGCTGGCAACTCCACGCCAATGAGCGAATTTAAGGCCATACGACTGGTCTCCAGGTTGCTTTGGGCTTGTTGAAGTTGATATTGAGCCTCGTTGAGTTTAACCTCAGCCATCAGCAACTCTTGTGGATTGACCAAACCCACCTCGACACGCTCTTTGATGGTCTTCACTAACGAAGTGATTGAGGTCATAAAATCGTTGGCGATGCCGACCATTTCGTGGCGTGCTACGGTGCTCCAATATTGGAGATCCGTTTGGAAGCAGACCTCTGAGCGCACAACCTCGGTGCTTGCTATGGCGAGCGACTGTTGGTGTTGTGCCATTTTGATCGCCTCACTCACACGACCACCTGCATAAATGGGCTGCATCAACGAGAGCGAAGCACCGTAATTGAGGTCTGTGCCATGGAATGAGAGGGGTGCTCCGAGCGAGGGGATGGAGACGGTCAACTCGGTTGGATTGCCGATGTATTGAAAATTTGCGTCTGCCGCAAGTTTAGGCTTGCGGTCGGCACGTGCCATCTGCTCCAATTCGACACTGGCTGCAATATTCTTTTCGGCTGCCTTCAGATCGTGGTTGTAGGCTACTGCCATTGTCCGGTATCGCTCAAGGAGCCTGTTTTGGGATTGAACCACCAGCGGTGTGGTGCAGAGTATGATGGCTATAATGATGATTTTTCTCATGATTCTTTTACTTTATAAAATATGGCATAGAGAGCAGGGGTGATAAATAGGGTCAAGCCTGTGGCAAAGGTTAAGCCGAAAATAATGGTGGCAGCCATGCCTCCGAAAGCCACATCGAAGAGTAGCGGCACCATGCCGAAAATGGTCGTTGTGGCAGCCATAAGTACAGGACGTGTGCGCGATACGGTGGCTTCGATGATGGACTTATAGAGGTCAACGCCACTGCGGTGTTGGACGTTGATCTCGTCGATCAGCACGATCACATTTTTGATGATCATTCCCAATAATCCCAACCAGCCGGCAATGGGGAAGAAGCCAAATTCGAAACCTGTCAGCAATAGCCCCACCGCTACACCGATCAACGAAAGAGGGAGCACACAGAGGATAATAATTGGTTCGCGGAAGTTGCCGAACAATGCCACCAAAATCACGACGAGCATCAAAAACGCTAACGGGAAGTATTTGGCAATGGCTTGCAAGGACTCTGCTTGGTCTTTGTGTTGCGAATCCCAGAAGAAAGTATAGCCTGCGGGTAGCTCCATTTGCTCAATCTGCTTGCGAATTTCAGTATGTACCTCGCTCATGGTATAACCCTCCTTTACGCCACACATTGCCGCCATCGAGAGTTGCCGATTGTAGGTGCGAATTTGTGGATATTCCCAGGTGGTCTCTATGCGCTCTGTGAGTTGGGAGAGTGGAGCCGATTTGACGCCATTCCACACTGCAAAGTTCCCCAGCCCATTAATATCAGTCACCTGCTGGGCGTTGGACTTGAGTAGTACGGGAACCTGCTTCTCGTTGTCGCGATAAAAGCCTACCGGCAACCCGTCACTGAGAGATTTGACCGATTGCATCATCTCTGCTTTGGTGATTCCTAATGCTCCGGCGCGTACCGGATCATAGACCGGACGGATAATCAGCGCCCGATTACCCCACTCATTACGGGCATTGGCAACCTTTGGATTCTGGCGCATGATCTCAATGGCTGCTGTGGTCAGCGAATCCAGTACCGCTGCATCAGGCCCTAAGAAGCGCGCTTCAATCACCGCTTCGGTCAAGGGACTGAGTTCAAATTTATTGACCTTGAGTAGTGGCTCCGGGTATTTCAATCGCAGGGAATCCTGTAATAGGGCGTGTAACTGCCGCGATTGTTTTGAGGAGTTGCACTTCACCAACAGTTGTGCATAGTTGGGTTGTGGCCCGAATGCCACGTTGGAGAGATAGTAGCGCGGTGGGGTACGACCAATGTAACTTGAGACCATCTGGGTCTGTTCGTATGTGTTGATGTAGTCTGCAATGTCGCTTGCCATGGCATCTGTTTTCTCGATGCGAGTACCCTCTGGCAACCACATATCAATCGTGAAATATTGCTTGTCGAGCGAGGGTACAAAGACCTGAGGAATGAAGCGAAAACTCCAAGCCGACAAGATCATCACCCCAATAAGCGTGCTGACGACTGCAAATTTATGATGAATCACAAAGCGTAATGAGGCTCTGAAACGATCGAATATCCGACCACTGAAAAGGGTCTTCCTTAACTCTTCAGGGCGTGGTCGGCGTACAAATTCCTGCATGAAAAAGGGCGTTTGCGTGAGTGCAAAGACCCAACTGAACATCAGTGAAACCCCAATCACAATAACCAGTGATGAGAGCAACTCGCCTGTGATGTGGGGCGAGAAATAGATAGGCAGAAAAGTCAGAATAGCAATCACCGTAGCGGCCAACAAGGGCAAGGAGGTCGATGAGCAGGCGCGCATAATGGCGACCCGTTTGCGCATACCTCGCTGCATATTGACCAGCACCGAATCAGAGACTACAATGGCGTTATCGACCAACATTCCCATGGCGATAATGATAGCGGCCAACGACATGCGTTGTAATGCAATGCCGTAGGTGAGCATCAGAATTAGCGTGGCGAAGATAGAGAAGATCAAACCACTACCGACCAATAGCCCATTTTTGAAACCTATAAAAAAGAGCAGAATGGCGACCACGGTGATCACCGAAATGATCAGGTTGAGGATAAAGCCATCGTTTGCCACCGCCGACTCGTAACCTTGATCATAGATGGGGGTGAGGGTGAAACCATTGGGCATCGTTTGTGAAAATAGATCGACACGCGCGGCAACCAAACGTGCCATGTCAACTACGTTTCCCGTCGAAACGGTCGAAATGGCTATACCTATTCCCGGCTCACCGTTTATACGCATGATGTTACCCGCCGGGGTCTTGTAACCCTCATGGATGGTGGCAATATCTGACAGGCGGAAATGTTCGCCCGTGTGGGAGGTGATCGTCAGGTTGCGAATATCGTCCAATGCGTAGAAGTTTCCCGTCGATTCGATGCGGAGGCGATTGTCTTCCGTCTCAATGCCACCTGCATCAACCACCTTATTCTGAGCCTCAAAAGCGCGTGCAATATCCTGTGTGGAGATCCCCGTGTTAGACATGATCGAAGGGTTGAGCACAACATCGATCGTGGGTATTTGCATGCCATAGAGCTCTACTTTACCCACATCGGGAACGGTGAGTAGGTTGTTTTTGATAAGTTTCGCCTGATCCTCCAATTCTCGGTATGTGTGCCCCTCACCTGTCAAGCCGTAGAAGACACCTAATACATCGCCGAAATCGTCATTGACCACCGATGTTCCTGCTCCTGCCGGCAAGCGCGACTGCACGTCACCCACCTTACGCCGCAACTTATCCCACAGCTGCTGCATTTGATCGGCACGAATCTCCTTTTTGACAAAGACGGTGATCTTTGAGACTCCTGCACGACTTTCTGTCTTGAGGTAGTAGCGCTCATCGAGCGATTGTATCGACTCCTCCAAGACATCGGTTACTTGCGTCTGTACCTCCGAGGGCGAAGCGCCCGGATAGGTTGTAACCACCAACGCTTGTTTGATGGTGAAGGGTGCGTCCTCCAACTTGCCCATTTTTACGTAGGCAAAGATGCCGCCTACCGTAATCAAAAACAGCAGCAGGATGGTGACCGATTTATTTTGCAAGAAATATTTGACCCAACTCATCGTGTGCCCTCCTTCGAAATTTCAACCGTCATTCCCTCTGACAGAAAACGCAAATTGCTGACCGCTACCATCTCTTTATCGCAGAGCCCTGCTGTGATTCCGATCATCCCGTTGGGCATCAATTCGCCACGGGTGATTTTGCGCTGTGTGGCCTGTTGCGTTGCGGGGTCAATGACCCACACGTAATCGCCTTCGGTAGGACGATTGCATAGCGCAGCTTGTGGAACAACGACCTGAGAGGTGGTGCGTGGTGCAACCTCAAAAAAGAGTTTGCCGGAGATGCCGGCCAATAACTTACTGTCCGTATTGGGCAGCAGAGCCGTCAGTAGATAAGAGAGGTTGTTTTGCGTTGTACTTTTCGATATTTCGACGACCTTAGCCGTATATATTTTTTCCGGATCGGCATCGAAATGCAGGGATACCTGTTTTATATTTTGTGTGGCAATATCTTGATTTACAAATGCTTCAATACGAAGTTGATCAATATCTACCAACGATATTACGGGTTGTCCTGCACGCACTTCTTGGTGTTTTTCGAGGAATACCTGCTCCACATAACCATTAAATGGTGCTATCAGCTGTGTATCGGAGAGTTCATTGGTTGCTGTCTCGAAACTGGTCTTGGCCGTCGTGTACTCTGCCCTCGCTTTCTCGTAGGTGCTGGCGGATAGATTTTCTTTTTCGTA
>JAVXCD010000094.1:0-7146 GCA_036659655.1 Alistipes sp. | reverse complement strand
GACCTCTCGACAGGCTCGAGGATCGTGCATTGTGTGTTCAAAGTCTTTGCGACCTCTCGACAGGCTCGAGGATCGAAAACAAACAGGCGACCTCTCGATCGACTCCGGATGGGGCTATAATTCGACGATGTGGTGTTTGATGGCGTAGACCACCAGACTGGCTGTGTTTTTACAGCCGGTTTTTTCGAGAATATTCGCGCGGTGCTTGTCCACCGTGCGTTTCGAGATGAATAGTTCATCGGCAATCTGCTGGTTGGAGAGACCACGGCAGACAGCAACCAAGATTTCGGTCTCCCGCAGAGACAACTGCTCATCTGTGAGATTTTCGCGTGTTCGCATGCGATTGGTCAGCGACAACAGCAACTCTTCGCTGAAGTAACTGCCGCCCGTGCGCACCGCCTCAATCGCAGCGATCACCTCCTTTATATCTGAATCTTTCAGTAGAAACCCCTTTGCTCCGGCCTCCACCATGCGCGAATAGTAGTTTTCGTCGCCGAACATCGAAAGCGTGATGATCCGCAGATCGGGGCGCAGTATCAACGCCCGCTCTGTCGCCTCATCACCATTGATTCCCGGCATGGCAATATCCATGAAGACCACATCGACCTCCATTTCAGGCAGCAGGGCAAGGAACTCCTCGCCACTGGCGGCCTCGCCCACTACACGATAGTCGGCACAACGATCCAGCAATCCGCGCAGTCCATTGCGGAACAACGAATGGTCGTCTACCAGTATGATCCTACACTCCACGGCCTCTCTTCGGTTTCTTGAGTTGACTCTCCATGCGGGTACTTACCTTGATGGCTGCACGCATTCCCTTATCTTTTGCGCTTGCAATGTCGAAGGTGCCGTTGAGGGAGTTGATGCGTGAAGCGATGTTCGAAAGCCCCATGCCACAATCTATCATGGCCTGCGGGTTGAAGCCGCGGCCGTTGTCGGTATAATCCAAGGTCAGAATGTCGTGATTCTGTGAAAGCGACAAGTTGATGGTGGTGCATCTTGCGTGCTTTAGCGAGTTGTTGATCAGTTCGCAGATTACCCGATAGAGGATGACCTCTATGTCGCTGTCGTAGCGTTCCGTGCGCAAGTTGGTCGTGAAACGAATCTTCACATCGTGCATCGCTGCACTTTTGTTGATGAAATTCTGCACGCCTCGCGCCAAGCCGAAGTCGTTGAGCACGTGGGGCGAGAGGTTGTTGGAGATCTCGCGCAAGGAGCGGATTGCCTCGTCGATCACATAGGTCGTGTTGGCAATGATCTCTTTCTGGTCATCACTCTGTCCCTCGCCTGTCAAGGCCGAAAGCGACATCTTGGCTGAGGAGAGCAGGGGCCCTAATCCGTCGTGTAACTCTTTCGAAAAACGCGATCGCGACTTCTCCTCTGTGCGCAGCACGGCTGTCAGGATTCGCTTGTTGAGCAGCTGGCGTTGACGATTCAGCCGGTCGATGTATTTGAAAAGTTTATGAGCATACATCACTCCGATCGAAAGGCAGATCGAGATCACAATACCCAGCGATACAAAGGCTTCACGCGGAATATCCTGCCCGTTGACCAACGTAAATTCCATGACCCGCTCCACCGACAGCAACGAGAATCCCGCAATAAAAAGGATCCAGACCGAGTTATACTTGGTTGTACGCACCAATCGTATCGCATACACCGTGGCCACCGATTGAACGAGAATCGCAATGACAAGTAAAATTTTAAGCACCATCATGTGTCCGATTTTAAGAAACTGTTTGAATTTGTTGTCGAAGTTATTTTGAGAGTTATTTTTGTTCCTGTTCTGTAAATCCGATTTTAGCGAGCTAAATGCGGAGTTATAGGGCGAAAACCGGGGTGAAAAGAGTCGAAAAGAACGAGATGAATAAATTTAAAACAGTTTTTAAGATAAATATAGTACTATTTTAGGATTTCACCAAGTTGTTTCATCTGTTTGTACGCTGTCAAATCGACTTGTACGGGAACTACTGAGACGTAGCCGTTGGCAAGTGCCCACTCATCGGTGTCGGTAGCATCGGATTCCCGATTGATAAATTCGCCCGTCAGCCAGAAATACTCCCGTCCACGCGGATCTTGGTGGGCATAAAACTCCTCTTTCCAGAAGCCTTGGTTCTGGCGGCAGACCTTCACACCGCGTATTTCGCGGGGTTCGCCGATGGGAACATTCACATTCAGACAGAGCGGCAAGGTGATCTGCGCCTCCAGTACCGAGCGTATGATCTGCTCACCATAAAGTACCGCGGCATCGAAATCAGCATCTGCCGCATGATCCGTCAACGAGAGACCGACAGACGGACAGCCGTAAAAACTACCCTCC
The DNA here is from genome assembly GCA_036659655.1 of Alistipes sp. Taxonomy (GTDB): domain Bacteria; phylum Bacteroidota; class Bacteroidia; order Bacteroidales; family Rikenellaceae; genus Alistipes. The sequence goes on along the minus strand of JAVXCD010000094.1, from coordinate 4,826 downwards.
ATCGCCGCACCCATCGTGCCGGAATAGAGCACGTTGACCGCCGAATTAGAGCCGTGATTAATGCCCGAAATCACCAAATCTACCTTGCGGTCTTTGAGCAAGTAGTCGAACGCCATCTTCACGCAATCCACCGGTGTGCCGGAAAAAGCATATACCTCAACCCCCTCTTCGTGCGACACTTTGCGTAAATAGAGCGGTGTGAACATTGTAATCGCTGAACTCATACCACTTTGCATGGTCTCCGGAGCAATCACCACCACCTGTCCGAACTTACGCGCTACCTCAATAGCCGCATGGATTCCTTTGGAGTTATATCCGTCATCGTTGGTCACCAAGATTAATCTCTCTTTCATCCTTCTTTTCATTCTTGGATGCAAAGATAGCAATAAAATGAGTTTTTGCGAGCGAACAACCTTTCCGAGGATCTATTTTTTTGTAAATCCAATCAGCCGCTCGCGCGCCCCATTGATCACCACCGACAACAGCAGACTACCCACAAAGGTCAGTGGAGCCACATAGGGTGTGATATTTATACCAAAAAAATGTGCGAAAATACCAACGACAAGACCTGCTACAACCGCTTGAAAGAGATAGATGTTGAGCGCGTGTTGTTCTCCGATGCGTGCCAACACCGTATGTGAAGCAAACTGTTTGTGTTGTAGACAGAGCAGGAACAGAGCCGTAGCCAAGGGCAGTGAGAGGATGAATAGATCGCCCAGTCGTCCTACGCATGCGAGTAGCCGGCCTTCGCCCCACGCCGCAACAACTAACAACATGGACAACACAGGTAGGGCACGTCCGATTTTTTGTAAAATTTGCTGTTCGTGGCAGGCAATGAAGTATCCAACAGCAAAACAAGGAAGGCCAATGGTCAGAAAATTGCGGCTCACAGCCAATGGCAAGGCCTCAGGTAGTCCAATCAGAAAACTATATTTACCAACCAGAAGCCCCATTAAAATCAGCAGCGGAACCAGTCGGAAAAGAATTTTTTCGAGCCTGAAGTGTAAGAGTATAAGGAATACTGCCAGCGTTTCGAGGTAGGCCGTCAAATACCAGAGGTACTCCAGCATAACGCTACCTGTGAAGATCACATTTACCCAATCGGAAAAGGTTGTAAGGGGTAGAAAATTACTTGACGGAGCGGCAAGATAAAGCACTAATTTCAATAGAAAATAGATCACATTGGCATATAAAATCAGCCACACCATCTTGCGACAGGCTTTTATGAGGTGGGTTTTCATCTCTTCGCGCTGCGCGGTAAATAGAAAATAGCCCGAAGTCATGAAAAACGCAGGAACAGCCGCACGCAAGATAGGCAGGCAATCATTTGCTCCGGCGATCGGATAGTGAATCATCACGATCATAAACATACACACGCATCGTAAAAGATAGAGCGAGGGGATACGTGTTATTTTATTGGGTGATCTGTTCATAATTAATTCGCTGTAAATATAAATATATTTTTTGTAACAACAATAATTACGTGCCACTAAATGCCGGATTTTGCCGCGTTTCTCGACTTGGTGTGAAAGTTGCAACGATTGGTTTTCATGGGAAAACTGCGTTATAATTTCGATCTGATTTTTGCGAACGTCTTTTTCGGCGCGAATTTCTCGTTTTACGTCTCGCTAACACGCAACTACCTCGATTTTCAACAAATCTTTATGCTTCAGGTGCTTGCCGCAGCTCTGTTTTTCATCCCCTTTGCCGTGTTCTCCAAACGCTCCTATAAGATCACATGGTGCGATTTCCGTGCGATCTTCATCGTGACGTTGCTTGTTGTCTACGGTTGGATGTATGTGCTGCTGTGGGGATCGTCTTACACGTCACCCATCGATGCCTCTACCATCGCCACGCTTGGCCCGGCATTCACGCTGATTATGGCGCACATCATGCAGCGCAGCAAGGTCTCTGTGGCGCGTATTATAGGTGTCGTTTTCGCCTTGATTGGTGCGGGAATGCTGATTTTTGACAAGGGTTTTGTGCTGACACACGGCAGTCGTGGATATGGTAATGCCTTGGTATTATGCGCGGTGGTGGCTATCGCCATCAATACGGTGATCATCAAGCCGCAACTTGAACGACTGGGCACGTTGGTGGTGATGGGGTGGTATTACATCATTGGGTTGGCCATCACAGCACCGTTTTTCTGGCGCTACATTGACCACACACAATTTACTCGACTGCCACTTTTTGCGCAGGCCGAGTTGGGCTATATCTTGATTTTGGGTACCGTACTACCCATGTATTTGCTCTATCGGGGTACGGAAAAACTGACGGCGGTGCATACGGCTCTGTATCGCTATATTCAGCCTGTGATTGCCACAGCCTTGGCTCTGCTCAGAAAACAGAGCCCCTTTGATTCGGTGAGCATTGTTGCGACCGTCGCAATTTTTATTGGTGTGATCTTGGTGGCTGTGGGCTTCAATCGTCCAACAACCTCTTCCGCCACGCAGCCGGCACCGGTACCCCCTCCTGACGGACAAAGTCAAAGGCAACCATGACCGAGCGACTCTCGCTGCGCACCTCCTGTCCGCAGAGAAGTTGCTGAAAAAGGGTCAGGCTTTTATTGCCCACCTTCTCACAAGTGGTGGTGACACGGATGTCATCTTCCATGTGGATCTGTCCCCGGTAGGAGGTGGCTGTCGAGACGGTGATGATGCGTAGATCACCCAGCAGCACCTCCTGCTCCAAGATCTGCCGATAAAACTCCACTTTACCCACGTCGAAATACATCTGTTGTGAGATGTTGTTGACGTGGTGAAACGAGTCGATGTCGGCAAATCGTTTTTGGATCGGGATTTCGAGTGTGCGCGCCATGGTCTATTCGCGAATGATTTTCACCTCGCCCTCTTCGGTGAAGGCCATGATCGACGAAGGAGTACCTGTGGGCTTGCCTTGGAAACGCGGGCTGACCACGAAGTCTACGCCGTCAACAATCTCCTTGTCTACCTCTGCCAAGTTGCGCGGAGTCGGTTCGCCGGAGATGTTGGCTGAGGTGGAGACAATCGGCTTGCCGAATTTACCTAACAGCAACTGGCAAAATTCATGGTCGGGGACACGCACTCCCAAGGTCTTCTCCTCAGGAACAAGGTTGTTGGGAAGACCTACCGCCCCCGGCAGAATGAGCGTCAGAGGGGTTGTTGCTAACTCCATGACCTCAAAAGCGATGCTTGGGGCTTTGTTGACATAGCGTACGATCATGTCGGCCGAGGCACACAGCACCAGCATCGATTTTTTGTTCTCGCTCCGCTTGAGTTTGTATATTTTGTTCACCGCGTCGGCGTTGGTTGCATCGCAGCCCAATCCCCACACTGTGTCTGTGGGGTACAATATGATTCCTCCGTCACGCAGTACTTTGACTGCGTCATCTACTTCTTTTTGCATGCTTATTTATCTCTTAAAGGTAATACTTCAATCCAATAGTCGTCGGGATCGTTCACAAAATAGAGTCCCATCTGTTCGTTTTCGTAGCACACGCACCCCATCTGTCGGTGATAGGCGCGGATTTGCTCGTAATCGCCGTCCATGCGGATGCAGAGATGGCTCTCGTTGTCGCCTAATTCGTATGTGCCGCTCTTGTCCCGTAACCACGTGAGCTCCAGCCGAAACGAGGACTCTCCGTCACTCAGATAGACCAATACGAACGAACCGTCGGCAGCAGTTTTGCGTTTGACCTCTTTCAGCCCTAACGCCTTGTCGTAGAATTCGATGCTACGGGCAAGGTCGGTGACGTTGATGTTGCAATGATCGAATAGACTCTTTATTTCCATGATTTATGCGCTTGTTTCCCCGCAAAAATAGGGAAAAATTATGAATTATGATGAATTGTTTTGTACCTTTGTGTCACTGAAAAAATAATAACAAAACATAAAACAGTATGGGAAGAGCTTTTGAGTATCGCAAAGCGCGAAAATTGAAACGTTGGGGCAACATGGCGCGCACGTTTACGAAGATCGGTAAGGAGATTGAAATCGCCGTGAAGGCTGGCGGTCCCGATCCTTCGGCCAATGTACGTCTGCGTGTGCTGATTCAGAATTCCAAAGCGGAAAATATGCCCAAGGAGAATGTCGAGCGTGCCATCAAACGTGCCATATCGAAGGATACGGCCGATTACAAGGAGGTTGTATACGAGGGATATGGACCTCACGGAGTTGCATTCCTTGTGGAGACGGCGACCGACAACACCAATCGCACGGTGGCCAGCGTGCGTATGTATTTCAATAAATGCGGTGGCGTATTGGGTAACAGCGGCAGCGTAGCCTTTATGTTCGAGCACAAATGCACCTTTAAATTTAGTGTCCCTGCGGAAGTTGATTGCGAGGAGCTGGAGTTGGAGATGATCGACTTGGGAGTGGATGAATTTTATCCCGAAGAGGACGGTGTCACGGTCTATGCCCCCTACGAGGCGTTCGGAACGATCCAGAAATGGCTCGATGATCACTCCTACGAGATCATCACGGGCGAGTCGATCTGCATCCCCACCGACACCAAGGAACTTGATGCCGAAGGTCGCGAATCGGTTGAACGGCTGATCGAGCGTCTGGAGGAGGACGACGATGTGGTCAATGTTTACACAACGCTCAAAGAGGCCGAGGAGGAGTAGGCTGCGTTTAGAAGCTGTTTTAAATTGCTCATACAGCATTTTAAAGTCCTTTCCATCTATTTGGAAAGGACTTTTTTTTGCTTTTCTGCCTTATGTGACAACTATTTAGGATCAAGCGCAAACCCGTGGGAAAATGGTAGGTGAAAAGTGGATCAGGCAGAAATACACACACGATCCTCGAGCCTGTCGAGAGGTCAACACGCATCGTGCCCCTGCGACC
>JAVXCD010000093.1:2644-7167 GCA_036659655.1 Alistipes sp. | reverse complement strand
AAAGTGCGGTATTGCGTGAATACAGAAAGTTGGGTATTAGCCCAACAGCTGTTTGGGCGACTCTTTGCTCAGTCGCTCAATAAGGGGAAGTGTTGCGAGCAATAGTCCCTTTTTTGGGGATTTAATGTTCGTTGTTCTGCGATCTACAAACATTTAAAAAAGATAGAAATGAAAATTAAAATTTTGGGAACAGGTTGTTCGAGTTGCAAGGCACTTCACGAAACCGTCAAGCAAGCCGTAGCCGAGTTGGGTGTGGATGCCACGGTCAACAAGGAGGAGGATTTGATGCAGATCATGGCTTACAATGTGATGCGGTTGCCGGCATTGGTGATTGACGAAAAAGTGGTTTCGTCAGGCAAAAAACTATCGTTGTCGGAGGTCAAAGAGTTCATCACAAAATAAGCGATCATCCCATGAGACATCGATTGTTACTGCTGTTTGTTTTGTTTGTTTCTTGCACAAGCAATCCTACCGACCAAGGACAAACTGCCGCTCGAACCGGGCGGGTCGACTGTGTAGAGGTGCTCTATTTCCATACTGCGCAACGTTGTGCGACCTGCCGTGCGATCGAGAAATTGACACAGGAGGTGCTTCGCGCTGATTTTGCCACGTCGCTCAAAAAGGGGCAGGTGGTTTTTCGCATCCTGGACATTTCCACGCAAGAGGGTGAGCAGGTTGCAGATCACTATCAGGTTGCGGGATCGGCGTTGCTTCTTGATAAAAACGGCTCGATTGAGAATCTTACCAACACGGGATTCACCTATGCCCGTCGGCAACCGGAGGTGTTCAAGTTCCAACTGCGGGAGGCTTTGAAAAAACAGTTGAAATAATATGGAGTGGCTTCAATTCCTCTTGGAGAGTAGCGGCACACCCATCATTACTGCTTTTCTGCTGGGTATTCTGACAGCCATTAGCCCCTGTCCGCTGGCAACCAACATAACGGCTATTGGCTATATCAGCAAGGAGTGCGGCACGGCACGGACAATTCTCCTGCGGGGTCTGCTGTACACTTTAGGGCGTGTAATTACCTACACGGTGCTCGGGGTTCTCTTAATTTCGATTTTGCGGGAGGGCGCAAGTGTGTTCCCCATTCAAAAGACAGTCAGCAAATATGGTGAGATGTTGTTGGCTCCGTCACTTTTGCTGATCGGGCTGTTTTTATTTTTCGGTGACAAGTTGAACCTGCCGCAATTTGGATTTAACGGGAATGCGGAGGTGAAGAAAAGAGGCGCATTGGGAGCACTATTTCTGGGACTACTGTTCTCTTTGGCTTTTTGTCCGACCAGTGGTGTCTTTTATTTTGGCATGCTGATTCCCATGGCCGCCGCGGAGTCGGGCGGTTATCTGTTGCCGGTTGTCTTTGCTGTTGCCACCGGACTGCCTGTCATCGTTGTAGCTTGGCTGTTGGCATACAGCGTGGCCGGTGTGGGGAAGTTCTACAACCGGATGCAGGTAGTTCGAAAATGGTTTTCGAAGATCGTAGCGATCCTTTTTATTGTCGTAGGAATATATTATGCCATCGTTTTTTACATCTAAAAAATTATGATACAGACTTTTGCCGATTGGCTCGTGTATGCTGTTTTTGGACTTGATGCCGCAACTTCGTTGGGTATTGCTGTCAACTTTTTCTTCTACGACACGCTCAAAATCCTGTTGCTGCTACTCCTTATCAGCGTATTGATGGGGGTGGTGAATGCCTATTTTCCCGTCGAGCGCCTGCGTAATTTTCTGACCACCCACAAACTCTACGGGTTTCAATACCTGTTTGCCTCCCTCTTTGGGGCGATCACCCCCTTCTGCTCGTGTTCGTCGATTCCGCTCTTCATCGGTTTTGTCAAGGGGGGCATTCCGCTGGGTGTCACCTTCTCTTTCCTGATCACTTCGCCGCTGGTCAATGAGGTTGCCGTCGCGATGTTTTTAGGGGCATTTGGCGTAAAGGCAACGTTGATTTATGTTGTATCGGGGATTCTGCTGGGAGTAGTCGGCGGGGTTGTGCTCGAAAAATTCAAACTCGAACGTTATTTGAGCGACTGGGTCAAACAGATCCAGCGAAAATCGGAGTTGGAGACGGCCGAGTGGGTGGCTGAGCAGATCCCGTTTATCCGACGAGTGCCGGCGATCTTGAAAGGAGCTTGGATGATTGTGCGCGGAGTGCTGGTTTATGTGCTTGTCGGCATCGGTATCGGTGCGGCGATGCATGGGTTCGTCCCCGAAGGTTTTTTTGAGTCATATCTCTCCAAAGACAATTGGTATGCTGTGCCGTTGGCGGTTGTGCTGGGGGTTCCGATGTATGCCAATGCCGCGGGAGTCGTGCCGATCATACAGGTTTTTGTTGCTAAGGGGATGCCTCTGGGAACCGCAATTGCCTTTATGATGGCGGTGGTGGGGTTGTCGTTGCCGGAGGCCGCACTTTTGAAAAAGGTGATGACTTGGCGTCTGATCGGGATATTCTTTGGGGTGGTCGCACTCTTTATTGTGCTGTCGGGTTATCTTTTTAATGGGATATTATAACAAAAAATTTGTATCTTTGAGAAATCATTGCGATTCTAACGATTAAAAAAATAGCCCTATGTTTTCAGCAAAAACCTACACGGAGCGTCGCAAAGCCCTCCGCACCAAAATCGGCTCAGGAATCATCCTGTTGCCGGGCAATATGTATTCGCCCAACAATTACCCCAATAACGCCTATTATTTCCGTCAGGACTCGTCGTTTTGCTACTATTTTGGCTTGCAAGTACCCGCCCTGTTGGGTGTGATCGACGCAGACTCCGGTGAGGAGGCGCTCTATGGCGACGACTTTACGGTAGAAGATATTATCTGGACAGGGCCGCAGCCCACTCTTCGCTCGTTGGGGGCGCAGGTCGGCATCTCGGCGACTTTTCCTCTGGCAGCCCTTCAGGAGCAACTCACACGAGCGATTGCTCTGGGGCGGCGCATTCACTACCTGCCCGCTTATCGCGGTGAAACCAAGTTGCAACTATGTACGCTGCTGGGTATCAAGCCCGCGATGCTTCACGACTACAAATCGATCGATCTGATGTTTGCTGTGGCCGAGATGCGTGAACAGAAAAGTGCCGAGGAGATTGAGGAGATGGAACGGGCGTTCCAGATCGGATACAAGATGCACACCACCGCCATGAAAATGTGCCGTGCAGGCGTTGTGGAACGCGAAATTGCCGGTGCAATCGAGGGAATTTCCAAATCCTACGGCGCAGGGGTTTCGTTCTCCTCGATCGTCTCGCAACATGGTGAGACACTCCACAACCTCAATTGTGACGGAGTACTCGAAAACGGACGGCTGTTGCTCTGTGATGCCGGTGGCGAGAGTGTCAACTGCTACTGTTCCGACCACACTCGTACCTATCCGGTGAGTGGTAAATTTACGCAGAAACAAAAAGATATTTACAACACAGTGCTTGCGGCACACGATCGTGTGGCGCAAATTATTGCCCCCCACATGATGTATACGGAGGTGCATCATGCTGCTTACCTCACACTTGCCGAGGGCCTTATTGGTCTTGGTCTGCTGAAAGGCACGGCGGCAGATGCTGTTGCGGCGGGTGCAATGACGATGCTCATGCCTCACGGATTGGGACATGGATTGGGTATGGATGTACACGATTGCGAAGCCTTCGGAGAGCGTAGTTTCGACTTTTCGAGTATTGCCGAGCGGGCAGCCAAATCAGCAACCTGCATCTACCGGGCAGCTTGGCGCATCGAGCCGGGTACGGTCATGTCCAATGAGCCGGGACTCTACTTCATCCCCGCGTTGATCGACAAGTGCAAGGCAGAAGGCAAATATAAAGGCATTGTGAACTACGAGGCACTCGATGCCTACCGTGATTTCGGCGGTGTCCGCATCGAAGACGATATGATCGTCACCCAAACCGGTAACCGAATGATTGGTGACAAACAGATCCCCATCACGGTTGAGGAGTTGGAAGCAGCGGTAGGCAGATAAGATAATATGAAGCGTGTTTTTCTGTTCCCGACTATCGAAGAGGGGAAGGCATTCATCTTGACTGCGCCGAAAGATGCTGTTTTTATTTCGGGTGTCGGCATGGCCGAAACGGCTGCTGTGACCATAAAAGCAGTCAAACTAAAGAAGCCCGATTTGATTATTCTGGCCGGTGTGGCGGGTGCTTATGATCCGACTGCTCCCTTGGGTGAGGTGGTTGAGGTGGTCGAAGAACGTGTGGCCGAATTACCCGCGAAGTACGCGGAAGTCTACTCGTCGGTCGGTTTCACCCCTCTAAAGAAGGTCTCAGCCAACACGGTGAGCCGTTCGGGTGCACAGGCGGGAGAGGCGGCTATTGAGAACATGGAGGGGGCGGCTTTTTTTGCTGTTTGTCGCGCCTTGGGCGTGGACGGCTGTGAGATCCGCGCCCTGTCCAACCACGTGGGCGAGCCGTTTGAATTGTGGAAGTTCGATGAAGCTGTCGAGAATCTGACCAGCCGCCTAATTCAGATTTTTCCGCCGCAACCGGTGTCGAAAGAGCCAACAAAGAGCCGAAAAGAACAAG
>JAVXCD010000093.1:0-2547 GCA_036659655.1 Alistipes sp. | reverse complement strand
TTAAAACAGCTTCTTAATTCGCATTATGAACAAAAAATGGATTATCTACATCGCTATTGCGATCATTCTTTTCGTCACCATCCTCTGTTTTGCCAGTGAGATTCAAGCTTGGATGATGTCGGAACTTACCAGTCTGCTGATCATCGTGGTGGCATTTGTTGCCGGCTGGCTGCTCGGCTATTTCGGCAGAAAATAGGCCGCAATTCTGTCGCGAGGGGTCAAAAAGCAAATTCGAGTTGATCCTGTTCGTGATTGAAGGTCAGTCGATGATAAGGGGATAGCCCGTGTTCGCGAACGGCCAGACGGTGTTCGCGCGTGGGGTATCCCTTGTTGCGTTCCCAGCCATATTGCGGAAATTCTGCGGCGAGGTGTAGCATGTATTCGTCGCGGTGCGTCTTTGCCAATACGGAAGCGGCAGCAATGTGGGCGTATTTGCCGTCACCTTTGATGATACATTGATAGGGTATGGCAAGCGTGGTGCGGAACCGATTACCGTCGATAGATAGAAACTGAGGCGCAGGATCCAGTTGTGCCACAGCCAGCGACATCGCTTCAAAAGAGGCGTTGAGTATATTTATTTCGTCAATGCGGGCGGCAGACACAGCCTGTACGGCCCATGCGACAGCCTCCTGCTCGATGATTGTCCGCAGTTTGTCGCGGTTACGCGCAGTCATCTGCTTGGAGTCGTTGAGCAGTGGGTGGTGGAAATCCGATGGTAAGATCACAGCGGCGGCAAACACCGCTCCCGCGAGACATCCGCGACCGGCCTCGTCACACCCGGCTTCCACACAGATTTTTTGAAATGTATTTTCTAACATTGAAACAAAGTTACAAATAAAAAATGGTCTGATTTCGACTTTTTTCTCTATTTTTGTACAAAGCAATCATAGATAGTCTCCTAAACCGATGGAATTGAATCTTGCTCGACAACCACTTTTAGTGGCTATTTTTACACTTTTGTTGCTGATCGTCGTAGCCTCGCTATGTAGCGGATCGGTCTTCGAGAGTGTTGGAATATCATCTGTATTAGGTTGTTATGTAGATAATTTTCAGGCGACATATCCTACTCTGTCGCGTGTTTTTAGTGCCGCCGCGCTCTTCGTCACCGGTCTTCTTGTGGGGCGATTGACCGTGAAATATGGTCTCTATGCGGCTGGCAGTTGCCTTGCTATACCTCTTTATGGCATCCTCGTCTGCGGGCTTGATTTTGGCAAAATTCCGTTGACGGTGTGTGTGGCATCGTTGCTGCTGGCGCGTTCGGCCAAAAATTATTACAGTGGTTTTCGTACGGGCAACTATGGTTTTGATGGTTTTTTTCGTGCTTCGTTCGACCTCGGTTTGATCCCGCTCCTTTACGCTCCCGCCCTGCCCCTGATGCTGATCCTACCCTTGGCCATTGTTGTTTTCAAACGCGCAGCCCGTGAATTTATCGTGGCGATCGCGGGGTTGTTGCTGCCGCTACTTGCCGTGTGCTACCTCACATGGGGATTTGGCGGATCGTTCTGTGCCCCCTTAGAGATCCTTCTACACGCGTTCCTCCAACAAAATGGCTCCTCCATTTTCGCTGCTTTAGCTCCGATGTCGTGGATCTTGTTCGGCATCTTGTTGGTGGGTGTTGTCTGCTCGGTGGTCTTCTATGTCCGTGATCGTTATTCGGCAAGCACCAAATCGCGACTTATCTTTCTTTTTAATATAGGTGCCTTCCTGTTAACAATCTCCCTGTTCTTCGTGTCGGGTGCTAATGCGGGGGTGGCTGCTTTTGCCGCCGTCCCCATGGCGATGCTGTTGCCGATCACCTTTGTGCGCTTGCGCCCACTCGTCTCTTCGGTTGTCTATGCGGGACTCCTGCTCTTGTGCTTGGTATACCTCATTCTTCATTAAGAAGTTGTTTTGAATTTATTCATCTCGTTCTTTTCGCCCTATAAATCCTCATTTAGCTCGCTAAAATCGGATTTACAGGACAAAAACAGGAACAAAAATAGCGCTAAAATAACTTCGGTAACAAATTCAAGCAGTTTCTAAGAGACGCACTCTGATAAAATCACCCCCTCCGGTCTCTTCTATGCCGCTATACACTGCAACATGGCGAATGTATGGGCGCGAATATGACGCATAAATTCGTTTGTTACCCATCAAAACCCCCACTTTATTGTCCTATTTTGCTCAAATACTATGTGGTTTCTTCTTATTGCAAAAATATTGTATATGTAATTGTATAAGATATAATATATAATTGTATATTTATTGCGGAAATAGCACATTAAATTTTTGAGGGTACTTAAAACAAACGGATTATGAAAAATGCAATGCCTTTAATGTCGGCACACCCAATGATTGTAAGGTGTAGCGAAACATCACACAATGGGATTCAATCACAAACCTTGTCGCGTTATGCAATCGGTTGCGTTTTGCATGGTACAAAGTATATTTACGACGGAGATAAACGCATGTGCCTGTCTCACGGGGATGTTTTTTTTCTGGGTGTGGGATCTCATTATATGGAAGATGTCCCCGGCAGTGATCGCCCATTTGAACAGTTGTTGTTTT
>JAVXCD010000092.1:0-7214 GCA_036659655.1 Alistipes sp. | reverse complement strand
TAGCGCAGCGAGGCGATACCACTCTGCTCCAACCCCTCGGCCAAGTAGATGAAACTATTGGTTGTCAATCCGAGTTTGCTGTTGCCGTTGCGGTCGGTAGGCCCCGATCCCGCGATGAAGAGGGCAACGGTTTCGCTACCTTTTTCGGGTGAGAGAAGTGTGCCACACAGTTTTCCCCATGGGCAGTCGATCATCACCTCCTGCTCTGCGGCAGAGAGCGATAGCGTGGCGAAAATAAGAAGAGTAAAAGTAAATAATCTTTTCATAATCGATATTATTTTATTTGTAAAAGTAATATATTATTAAATAAAATGCAAATGAAATACATTTTATTTAGTAGTAGGGTGAATAATTGTCAATCCTTGAGTTTGTCGCGAGGTCGCAGTTAGAGAAATTATTCCCGATCCTCGAGCCTGTCGAGAGGTCGCAAAGACAATCAGCACCGTGACCCTGCGACCTCTCGACAAGCTCGAGGATCGTGAAATGTATCGTGTGCTTTCAAGTGACTTTGCGACCTCTCGACAAGTTCGAGGATCGTGAACAGTGTCCTTTGCGACCTCTCGACAAGCTTGAGGAGCGTGAATTTTCGTATTGCGTTACAGCAGCCCGATCACTTTTTCGAGACCGATGCTGTGCGAGCCCTTCACCAAGACCAACGCATTGTCTATCGGGTGTGTCGTGAGGTATGCTGTGAGTTCGGTGCGGGTGGGGTGGAGGTGGAGGTTATCACCAGTTGGGGTGAGGGCGTAGGCGTGCACAAATTCTGCACCGACCAAGTGAATTTCTGCTTGCGAATCTTGCGTTGCGAGGTCGATGATCTGCCGATGCTCCGCCTCGGCCCATGCCCCCAATTCGAGCATGTCGCCCAGAATCAATACTTTTGAGCTGCGCTTGCCGAGCGATTCTTGCAGAAAATGGGTGATGGAGGCTTGCATACTCGACGGATTGGCATTGTAGCAATCCACGATTAGTGTGTTGTGTGTGGTTTCGATGCGCTGCGAGCGGTTGTTGTCGGGGACAAAACTGGCTATTGCGTGCAGGATGCGCTCTTCGTCCACGTCGAAGAAACGTCCGATAGCCATGGCGGCGGCGATGTTGAGGTGGTTGTACTCTCCTTCGAGGTTGTTGTGCACCCCCTCGGCAAGGGAAGTAGAGTAATATTCTGTTGCCAGACAATCGCGCTCGACGGCCATGGCACAGAGGATGTTATCTTCACGAGGAACAAAGGCGTGACCACCCGTTTCCGCCAGATAATCAAATAATTCGCCTTTGCCGCGGCGCACGCCTTCCGGCCCTCCGAATCCCTCTAAATGTGCGCGTCCGATGTTGGTGATAATTCCGTAGTTGGGCTGTGATAGGGTGCAGAGCAGGGCGATCTCGCCGCAAGCACTGGCACCCATCTCGACCACACCAAATTCTGTGTCGCGTGTCATGGCAAGTAGGGTGAGTGGTACACCGATGTGGTTGTTGAGGTTGCCGTGGGTGGCGTAGACTTCGAAATTCTCGGACAATACGCGACTGACCAGCTCCTTGGTGGTGGTCTTGCCGTTGCTGCCTACGATGCCGATGATCGGAATGCCTAACGCTTGGCGGTGTTCGCGTGCCAGATCCTGCAAGGCGGTGAGCACATTGCCGACAAGAATCAACCGAGGATCCGCCTGTGCGATCGAGGGATCATCGACAATGGCATAAACAGCTCCTTTGGTGAGGGATTCCAAGGCGAAACGGTTGCCGTCGAAAGAGGTTCCCTTCAGTGCAAAAAATAGTGAATCCGGTTCAATTTTCCGTGAATCGGTGGAAATTGTCGGATGTTCTGTGAATAAATCGTATAGTGCAGACATCGTGATGGTTAAATATGTTTGTCGCCTTTGTTGAACTTCACTTCGTCGATGAATTTTTTGATATTTTGCTCGTCCGCACGGGGGCAAATCAACAGCACATCTTCGGTGTCGACTACGATATACTCCTTGAGGCCGTTGATGACGGCCACTTTGTCTTCGGGCAGTGAGATGACGCAACTGCGTGTATCATAGGTATAACAACCCTCTTCGGGTTTGGCGTTGGCGTAGCGGTCTTTGCGTGCATGCTGATATACCGAGCCCCACGTACCCACATCGCTCCAGCCAAATTCGCCGCAACGGACATAGACGTTGTCGGCCTTCTCCATGATGCCGTAATCGATCGAAATGGCACGACATTCCGCGAACACCATCTGCACGATGTTCTCCTCCGAATCGGTGCCGGAGGCTTTTGTTACGCCATTGAAAAGCATGTGATGTTCGGGTAGATACTTATGGAACGCTTCGATAATGGTCGATACTTTCCAGATGAAAATGCCTGAATTCCAGAAAAATTCGCCGCATTGCACAAAGGTCTGTGCCAGTTCCAAATTTGGTTTCTCGGTGAAGCATTTTACTTTGCTGATCAGCTTGTTGTCAGATACTTGGATATATCCGTAGCCGGTGTCCGGACGGGTGGGCTTGATGCCCACGGTCATCAAGGCATCGTGTTGGGTGGCAAATTCGAGACACTCGCTGATGATGGTGCGAAAATCCTCCTCATCGAGGATTAGGTGGTCGGCCGGGGTGACGATCATCTCGGCATCGGGGTCTGTTTTTAGCAGTGTGTAGGCGGCATAGGCTATACAAGGGGCGGTGTTGCGTCCGACAGGTTCGCAGAGCACCTGTTTTGCGCTGATCTCCGGGATGTGCTCAAGCACCAACTCTTTGTATTTGTAGTTGGTAACCACTAAAAAGTTTTCGGGAGGAATCATTTTTGCGAAACGCTCGTAAGTGTGGCGAATGAAGGATTTGCCTGTTCCGAGGATGTCGAGAAATTGTTTTGGCATGGATTGGCGGCTTTTCGGCCAGAATCTGGCTCCGATACCGCCTGCCATTATTATGCAATATTTATTACTGCTCATAGTTATTATAGAGTTATGTAAGACAAAGATAAAAATATTTTGTAACTTTGCCACCTATTATGTGAATAAAAATTTTGCTTGCAATGAAGATCAAACTGTTTACCATACCGAATATGTTGACGCTGTCCAACTTGCTATGTGGCTCGTTTGCAGTAGTTTCCGCTTTGGTATATCGAGATTTGGAGTTGTCTTTTTGGCTGATTATTCTGGCTGCGGTCTTTGACTTTTTCGACGGTTTTGCCGCGCGTTTGTTACATATCCCCTCGGCGATCGGGGTTGAACTCGACTCGTTGGCCGACATGATCTCGTTTGGATTGGCTCCCGCAGCGATTTTTTATACACTGTATGCCGATGCCGCTACGCTGTGGACGTGGAGTGAACAGACGCTGTGGATCGGTAGTTGGTGCGTGTTTATTTTGGCTGCTTTTTCGGCGTTACGCTTGGCAAAATTCAATATAGACGATACACAGACCACCGAATTTTGCGGTCTGCCGACTCCTGCTTGCGCACTGTTTTGTGCTTCGCTGGGGCTGTTGACGGTGCAGGGATCGCTCGAAATGTCGAAAGAGGTGATTGTGGCGGTGGCGGTGATTTTCGCCTGCTTGTTGATCTCTCCCGTGCGGATGTTCTCCTTCAAATTTCACGGTTTTGGCTGGCATGGCAATGCGTTGCGCTACCTATTTATGGTGGGCTGTGTGATGCTGATCGTGTGGTTGCATTATGTGGCTGTGCCACTGATTATAGTCTCTTACATTGTAATCTCCGCTGTGCGCTGGATTCGGATGCGCTGTGCATCGAAATCTTGTGCAAAAGCATAGTTAGTTTGCGAATGATCTGATGATGAAGTTGTTGAGTGGAATACTGTTAGTCCTTGTGTTTGGTCTGTTTCTGACAGTCCCGACAAAAGTGTGTGCACAGATTGATGCCAAGGCTTTGCAGCGAGCACAACAGCGCGGGCAGAATACCAATCTCTACGGTAACAATCCCTATGCGGGGGACGAGGAGGAGGGTGAGGACAAAGATAAACAGGATACAACCAAAAAGAAAAGACGCATTCGCAAACCGCTCGAATCCTATTTTTTTAATGACTCGGTGCGTGCGCAACATAATTTCATGTGGAACATCGATCGTGACTTCAACCGGGTGAAGATCAGTCCGATCGACACGACGCTTGACAACTGGCACATTGACTATCCGATTTACCGCAAGGGTGTGGGCGACGTGTCGCTGGGTGCACTGGGACAATCCTCGTTGCCGTTGAACTACTTCGATCGTCCTCAATATTTTGATTTTGACTTTGCAAGCACTTATAGTGCTTACACTTACGACATGGAAAACGCTCCTTTCTTCAACGTCAAGAAGCCGATGATTCACTTCACCTACATGGAGTCGGGGCAGAAAAAATTTCGGGAGGAGAATTTCAACATCATGCACGCGCAGAACATTTCACCCTCTACGGGCTTCAATATTGACTACAAATCACGCGGCACACGGGGACAGTACGATTGGTCGCGCACGAAGAACCACAACCTCTCGGTGGGTATTTCCCATACGGGCAAGCGATACTCGGTACATGCAGGATTCATCAACAACCACATTGAGCAGCAGGAAAACGGTGGCGTGGTCGGAGACTGGGCCATTGCCGACACCTCGTTTCAGATGCCTTCGGGTGTGCCGATGAAGCTGGCCGGAGCTAAGGCGCAGAATACCTACCGCAATAATGTGTTCTATATCAAGCAGTCCTATGGTATTCCGTTGCAGCCGGTGACGGAGAAGGATTTTTCTATTGCTGATCTTTCGGCTGTTTTCTTTGGCCACTCATTCGAATACAATGCGTGGAGCAAGGTCTACACCGATCAATATGCTACCTACACCAACGAACGGGGAGATAAAAATCCGACTACGGGAGAATTTATTCCCACCACGGGGGTCTACTATAAAAATTGGTATATCAATCCGCTCCAGACGCGGGATTCCATCTCTGAGCGGCTGATTTCCAATCGTTTTTTTGTACAGGCGCAACCGTGGGATCGCAACGGGGTGGTGGGAACCATCGACGGCGGATTGGGAATTGACATGCACACCTATGCCCAATTTACGATGAATGACTACCTTTCGGGTGAGTACACCAAGGTGAAGCAGACGAGTTATTTTGTTTACGGCTCGATAGCCGGTAAGATAAAAAAATATGTCGATTGGGGGGCTGATTTGAAGTTCTACCCATCGGGATACAGAGGCGGAGACCTGCGTATCGGTGCAAATATTGCGCTGAAAGGGAAGCTCCGCGGCCATCCTTTGATTCTTGAAGGCCGATTCGTGATGGATCGACGCTCGCCAAGTTATTGGCAGGAGAATCTATTCTCAAACCACTATGTGTGGTCTACTCCTTTGAACAAGGAGAATGAAACTCGATTCGAGGTTCAATTTTCGGTTCCCGACTATGCGTTCGAGATTAAAGCCCATCAGGGCGTGATCTCCGACAAAATCTACTACAATGCCGATAGCAATATCGCCCAGAGTAGCGGGTCCGTAAGCCTCACGAGTGTGTATGCTCGCAAAGATTTCCGCCTTGGCGGACTTCATTTGGACAACAGGGTATTGTTGCAGTGGAGCACAGATCAAGAAGTTGTGCCTGTACCGCTTTTCAGCGCATTCATCTCCTATTATTACGAATTTTGGGTGGTGCGTAATGTATTACGTCTTCAGGTGGGGTTTGACGGCCGCTATAATACAATGTATTATGCGCCGGGCTATAATCCTGCCTTGTCGCAGTTTTACAATCAACGTGAGGTCGAGGTGGGGAATTATCCCTACATGGACTTTTTCGTTACCGGAAAGTGGAAGAGAATGCGGATATTTCTCAAATATCAGCACGTCAATAAGGGATTGTTTGGTAATGGCGAGTATTTTTCCGCCGCTCATTATCCGCTTAATCCCGGTATGTTTAAGATTGGTATCTCTTGGGGATTCTACGATTAGTAGTGCTGTTCTGCGCAGTGTGAACTGCCCGCAAAACAAATTGTTATGTTGAAAAAAGTAGTTTTAACCTTTGTATTTATAACGATTCTTACCACTTTTTATGGCTTCAATGCCAACTTTGCCGGATCGTCTTCCGATGATGCGCGCTTTGAAAAAATGTCGAACGAACATTCGTTGCTTCCTGCAGGCAACTATTTGATTTCGGCTTATGATAATATTTTTCGCAATGTCAGCGAAAAAGAGGGACATGATTGGCGGCTGATGAGTGCCATAGCCTACCATGAATCCCGTTTCACGCCCAACATTGTTTCGCGTCAGGGGGCGCGCGGCCTGATGCAGATCATGCCGGCTGTGGCGCGTCAGTTCAATATTTCCAGAGAGCAGATTGTTAATCCCGAAACAAATGTTTGGATTGCAAACCAACTGATGAGCAAGATCACAAAGGCCTTGCAGATCCCGGTCGGAACGTCTGAAATGGATCGCATGAGCCTTGTGCTGGCCAGTTACAACGGTGGTATCGGCCATGTGAACGATGCTCGCCGTCTGGCTACTTTGCACGGCGAGAACCCCAACTCGTGGGAGACGGTCTCCCGCTACCTGCAACTCAAGGCCGATTCGGCCTACTATGAGAATGAGGTCGTGAAGTGCGGAAAATTTACGGGTAGCCGGCAGACGATTGCCTATGTGGACGATGTGATCGGTCGTTACAATAAATATTGCCGTATGGCCAAGCGTTAAGCCGCTTGGTTCGGACTGTCCCATATGGGCAAACAACAGCCTGCATCCGTTAACGGATGCAGGCTGTTGTTTGTTTTCGGCTCATCGGAACATGACGGATCAAGATGAAATTCGGCTTAATGGTCAAAAAGAGACCTAAAATCAGAGGTAAAATCGTCTCATGGTCAAAATGAGACCTGCGAATGAATCCCTATCGCCCAAATTTGGGCGATAGGGATTTTGCTTTTAGGTGGAAATACTCGTCCATAAAAATCTTTCGCGCTCGTTTCGACAGCCCATTGTGCACACGTAATTTGCTCTTTAAATCGGTGAATAATGCCTCGATTCCATTGTTCGTATTGGGCAAGTATGCCTCTGGAAAGTCGTAAAACATCCAGAGCCATTTCATATTTCTTTTCATCGAAAAATAAGCACTCCGCACGCGCTTGTGGGTATAGAATCGTCGGCCTGTGTTACAGTCTATAGAACGCTCTTTAATGTACTCACCCCAGCGCGAATACCACTCTTAGGCTTAATGGTCAAAATGGTGCGTAAAAAACATCAACATTCGTTTAATAGTCAAAATGGTGCTTAT
>JAVXCD010000091.1:3997-7236 GCA_036659655.1 Alistipes sp. | reverse complement strand
CGACAGGCGTGAGGATCGTATGAAACAATCGTTACTTAGAAGCTGTTTGAATTTGTTACCGAAGTTATTTGAGAGGTGTTTTTGTTCCTGTTTTTGTTCTGTAAATCCGATTTTAGCGAGCTAAATGAGGATTTACAGGACGGAAACCGGGGCGAAAAAAGCCGAAAAGAACAAGATTAATAAATTTAAAACAGCTTCTTATTCTTCCCACCGAAATTCCATCTTGATCCGCTAAAATCGGATTTGCAGAACAGTTACAAAAATAGTTTTCAAATAACTTCGGCAACAAATTCAAACAGTTTCTTATAATTTCACCACAAAATAGGCAGCACCACTACGCCGAGCGGCTTCAATGCCGATTGCCGAGTCCTCAAAGATCAGTGTCTCTTGAGGGGTAGCACCCTCTAATTGCATGGCTCGCAGGAAGCAGTCGGGTGCCGGTTTACTGTGCTCGACATCTGTGCTCGAAAGAATGCCATCCACCTTGCCACCAATACCCAAATAGTTCATAACGTGATCGATATTTGCGCGACTACCCGTTGAGACAATCCACACCTTGCCACCGTCGGCACGAAATGCCTGACAGAAATCCCACAACGGACGATTGAGTGTGATGCTATCGAAGTGAGCGGGGTAGCACGCTATTTTACGTCGTCGCAGCCGATCACATTCTACTGGATCGGCAAAGCCGATGGAACGCATAAATTCGTCACACTTCATACCAAAATATTTAACCGTATATTCCTCTTCTGTAAGTGTGTAACCAACTTCACTTAAAGTATCGACATAAGCAAGGTAGTTGGCGCGACGCGTATCGGCCAGCGTGCCGTCAAAATCAAGTAGCAGCAGTTTTATGCGGGAATCCATTAGTCGAAAGATTGCATGCCGGACTGCGCAATGCGAATCATCCGTTGATAATCTGCCGGTGACAGTTCCATGAAGAAGTAGTGGATCGGATCTACGCGCATTCCATTGTGGCGTACTTCATAGTGAAGGTGCGGCGCAAGCGAAAGACCCGTATTACCCGACAAAGCGATGATGTCACCACGACGCACCGCCTGCCCTTTATTGACATTAGTCTGGTTCAGATGGCTGTACGAAGTCTCGTAGCCATTGCCGTGGTCGATAACGATCGTCTGTCCCGAAGTGGAGTTACGCAAGGCGATATCCTTGACCACACCGTCGGCCGTGGCAAATACGCGCGAATCTTCGGGCACCGTATAATCCACCCCCTGATGAGACCGTAAAGTCTTGTAGAACGGATGAATACGCATACCATAAGAGGCGGTCAGCAGAGTCAATTGCTTGTTGATAATAGGTTGAATAGCCGGTATGTTCTTGCACTTGTCACCCATCGAATCAATGCGTGCCTGCATGGCAAGAAAACTCTCGTTGAGTGCTGACAACTGCGTCTCCATAGTTGTAATGCGGGTTTGCAACTCTTTTTTGAGTTTGCTCGAAGACTTGGTGAGGATGGTTTCGTAGGTGGTCATCTTCTTGTTCTCATACTCAGAATCAAAGTCATAAGGGTCCGATTCGAACAGAATACGAAAAACATTTTTATCTCGCTCAACCACATTTTCCAACACCACATTCAGTGAATCGTACCGGTTTGAGAGCACCTCGTATTCGCTGCGCAACTGATCGGTGGAGTGCTTCAGATTGTACTCGACGGGGGTATCGAAAAAGATCGAGAACGCAAAATAATAGAGCACAGCAGCCCCCAGCCAGACAAACGCATGGATAGTGATACGAATCACATTTTGCTTGACTTGCTTGCGTTTGCGCAATTTATCTATCTCTTCTTGGCGTGCCATTGGTTATTCAAATTTTTCAAGATCGGTATCGTGCATGGTCTCCACCAACTTGCGGTACTCGTCGTTGGTCATGTTCTTGTCGAAATAGTTAATCGGATCCACGGTTTTGCCTCGGTAGATCACCTCGTAGTGAAGGTGCGGACCGGTGGCCACACCCGTTTGTCCCACCTCGCCGATGAGCTGTCCCCGCACCACGTGGTCACCCGCCTTGACATGAATGCGGCTCATGTGGGCATAACGAGTTTTGTAACCGAAAGCGTGGTTGAGCAAGATCTGTCTGCCATAGCCGCGATGCGCTACGCCTTGATCAATCTGTTCGACAACGGCATCTCCGGTAGCAAAAATCGGATCGCCCGTTTTTCCGCCCAAATCGATACCTGTATGAGGTCTTATAACATGATACACCGGGTGTACACGGCGCGGATTGAAGGCTCCGATGCGCCCCTTGAGGCGCGTGCGATCAATCGGCCACAGCGAAGGAATGGCGATGGAAAGTTGCTCTTTATTCTTCGAGAGAGCCTGCAAATCATCAAACGACACCGATTCGAGGTAGAGCATACGACCAAAGGCATCTAATTGTTTCCACGTGTCGATCATCAGCAGCGCATAATTATCGGCATTCATCGCCTCGTATTTTGTTTCGGGATAGGGCGTGTAGATGCCCTCGATGGAAAGGGTGTCGGTGGAGAAGAGCGAACGATAGACGTAGTTGTCGCGGTGCTTGATCTCGCTCACCTTGCGTTGCGCGGTGGCGATGCGATCTTGCATGATGCGATATTTGATGACCAATTCCCTGTTGTCTCGATTGATACGATACATTTTAGGGGTATAGAAAAAATAGGAAAAGAGCATGTTTACGATCGACACAAGGATGAACCCGATCAAGATCTTACGCAATAGACGGTAGGTGCGCAATCGAAACGGAGCCGTAACAACCTCCGTTACTACTTCTTGTGTCAGTGCCTGTGCATCGAATGTTTGCTCTTTTTGAACCATCAGCCGAAAAACTCGCGTTATTATGGTGCAAATTTAGGTTAAATTGTGTAATTTTGCAACCCGATATCAATAACGTTTAGAATAGACAAAATAATATATATGGAATCAAACAAAATTCGCAAAGCCTTTTTGGACTTCTTTGCAAGCAAGGAGCATGTGATTGTGCCCTCAGCACCCATGGTGGTGAAAAATGACCCCACATTGATGTTTACCAATGCGGGAATGAATCAATTCAAGGATATTTTCCTTGGCAATGCACCGCGCAAATCTCCACGTGCCGCCGACACCCAGAAATGTCTGCGTGTATCGGGCAAGCACAACGACTTGGAGGAGGTCGGTCACGACACCTACCACCACACCATGTTCGAGATGCTGGGCAACTGGTCGTATGGCGACTATTTCAAGAAGGAGGCGATAGATTGGGCA
>JAVXCD010000091.1:0-3929 GCA_036659655.1 Alistipes sp. | reverse complement strand
CGCAGAGGATGGCGTGCCTTTTGATCAGGAGGCCTACGACTATTGGAGGCAATACCTGCCCGAAGATCATATCATTCGCGGCAACAAACACGACAACTTTTGGGAGATGGGCGAGACCGGTCCCTGTGGTCCTTGCAGCGAGATCCATTTCGATCTGCGCGACGAAGCCGATGTAGCGAAAATCGCAGGTCGCGACTTAGTGAATACCGGCCATTGTCTGGTGATTGAGATCTGGAACTTGGTCTTCATGCAGTTCAACCGCAAGGCCAACGGCTCTCTGGAACCACTGCCGGCAAAGCACGTCGACACCGGCATGGGCTTCGAGCGACTGTGCATGATCCTGCAAAACAAAAAATCGAATTACGACACGGATGTGTTCCAGCCTACCATTGGCCGCATCTCCGCACTTTCGGGTAAAATATATGGTGCCGACGAGAAAAACGACATCGCCATGCGTGTGATCGCCGATCACCTGCGTGCCATCTCTTTCTCCATTGCCGACGGTCAACTGCCCTCGAATGTGAAGGCCGGCTATGTAATCCGTCGCATCCTGCGGCGTGCCGTACGTTACGGCTACACCTATCTGGGATTCAATGAACCATTTATGTGTAAATTAGTGGCAGGTTTAGTTGAGCAGATGAGCGGACAATTTCCCGAGCTCAAAGCCCAGCAAACACTGATCGAGAAGGTCATCGAAGAGGAGGAAGCCTCGTTCCTGCGCACACTGGCCACAGGCATCAACTTGCTGGACGGAGTGATCGAGAAATCGAGAAAAGGCGGAAAGTCTGTGATCTCCGGTGCCGATGCTTTTTTACTCTACGACACCTACGGATTCCCGATTGATCTGACGGAACTCATTGCCAAAGAGCAGGGTATTGCCGTTGACTTAGGTGCATTCGAGACAGAATTGCAGGCGCAGAAGAGCCGTTCACGCAATGCTGCCGTGATTGACACGGACGACTGGCAGGAGTTGATCGCCATCAAGCAGAGCGAATTTACAGGTTACGATACGCTGGTCGAGCAGATCCGAATTGCCCGTTACCGCAAAGTAACCTCCAAAGGTAAAACGTCGTATCAACTGGTGTTCGACAAAACCCCTTTTTACGGTAATTCGGGCGGCCAGATCGGCGACATCGGATTCATAGAAAATGCCAACGAGAAAATTGAGATTCTGGCAACCGAGAAGGAAAATGGTCTGATTATTCATATTACCGGACAACTGCCAGAGAACCCCTCCGCCAACTTCCGTGCGGTGGTAAATGCCGAAAAACGACAGGCCTCAGCGAATAATCACTCGGCAACCCACTTGATGCACCAAGCATTGCGCAAGGTGCTGGGCACACACGTCGAGCAGAAAGGTTCGATGGTCTCGCCTGAGTCGTTGCGTTTTGACTTCTCTCATTTTCAGAAGGTTACTACCGATGAACTTCGCAAAGTTGAAACTCTCGTCAACCGTGCCATCCGTGCAAATTACGCACTGGAGGAGAATCGGGAAGCCACCAAAGAGGAGGCTGCCAAATGCGGCGCGATGATGCTCTTCGGCGAAAAATACGGCGACAAGGTGCGCATGGTGAAATTCGGTTCTTCGGTGGAACTTTGCGGTGGCACGCATACGAGTGCTACGGGCAACATCGGATTTTTCAAGATCGTGACCGAGAGTGCTATTTCAGCCGGCGTACGCCGCATCGAGGCGGTGACAGGTGTGCAGGCCGAAAACATTATCTACGCCGCGGAGGATACAATGCGCGATGTGAGCGAATATCTCAACAATCCGCAGATCTTGCAGGGTATCAAGAAGATGATCACCAGCAACGAGGCCCTCTCTAAGGAACTTGAAGCCGTACACAAGGAGCAGGTGCAGCAGTGGACCGAGAAGATTTTAGCCTCATTGCCCGAGAAGAATGGCGTGCGACTGATCGCCACACAGACCGACCGCGCCCTGAACTTCTGCAAGGATTTGGCTTATAATTTGCGACTACAGTGTCGGAATATTGTCTGCGTGCAAGGTTCTAATTGCGAGGGTAAACCTTCGTTGACCATTGTCTTGGGCGATGACATTGTGGCGCAGGGGGTGGATGCCGGAGCCATAGTGCGCGAGGCGGCAAAGCTGATTGAAGGTGGCGGCGGAGGGCAAGCCTCGCTGGCCACAGCAGGTGGTAAGAAACTCGACGGACTGCAAGCGGCAATCGACAAAGCCACGGAGTTAATTATGGACAAATTAAAATAAGATGATGATGAGACAGAAGGTTTTACTGATGATCCTCGATGGTTGGGGCGATGGACATCACGACAAAGCGGATGCAATCTTTTCGACGCATCCCGCATATTTCAATAAATTGAGAGTAGACTATCCCTCAGCCGAGTTGCGTACCGACGGCGAGAACGTCGGGCTGCCGGAGGGGCAAATGGGTAATTCGGAGGTAGGACACCTCAATATTGGTGCAGGACGAGTTGTCTATCAGGATCTTGTGAAGATCAACCGTGCATGCAAAGACAATTCGATCGGGCAGAACCTCGAAATCGTAAAAGCTTTCGAATACGCAAAGGCAAAGGGCGTAAATGTGCATTTCATGGGACTTGTTTCCGACGGTGGGGTACACTCCTCGCTCAGCCACCTCATGAAATTGTGCGACATTTCGGCTACATACGGTATCGAAAACACATTTGTACACTGCTTCATGGATGGTCGCGATACGGATCCGCGCAGTGGCAAAGGCTTTATTGCCGACCTCGAACAACACATGGCGCACTCCACAGGCAAGATCGCTACGGTGATCGGCCGTTACTATGCAATGGATCGGGACAAGCGTTGGGAGCGAGTGAAAATCGCTTACGATGCACTCGTGAGTGGCATCGGCGAACACTCGTCGGACATGGTAGAGGCTATGCAAAAATCATATGACGAGGGTGTTACAGACGAATTCATCAAACCCTTTGTGCGTATCGACGAGAATGGATCTCCGATCGGACAGATTCAAGCGAACGACATGGTGATCTTCTTCAACTACCGCAACGACCGTGCAAAGGAGCTCACCGTGGTATTGACACAGCAAGATATGCCGGAACAGAAGATGCACACCTTGCCGCTTTATTATTGCTGTATGACCCCTTATGATGCGAAATTCGAGGGACTGCACATTCTGTTCGACAAAGATAACGTAAAAAATACAATCGGCGAATATGTTTCAGCTCAAGGACTTGAACAGTTGCGCATTGCCGAGACCGAGAAATATGCACACGTGACTTTCTTCCTCAATGGCGGTCGCGAAGAGAAATTTGCCGGCGAGGAGCGAATCTTGGTTGCTTCACCCAAAGTGGCTACCTACGACTTGCAACCGGAGATGAGCGCCTACGAGGTGAAGGATAAATTGGTCGAGGCACTCGACAGCAAAAAATTCGACTTCATCTGTCTGAATTTTGCCAATGGTGACATGGTAGGCCACACAGGTGTATACGAGGCTATTGTGAAGGCAGTCAAGGCCGTAGATGCTTGTGTTGCGGAGGTTGTAGAAGCAGCAAAACGCGATGGCTATGAAGTAGTGGTCATCGCAGACCACGGAAATGCCGATCACGTGATGAATGCCGACGGCTCACCCAACACGGCACATTCGCTGAATCCGGTGCCCATCATCGTGGTGTCGGATCGTGTGAAGAGTGTGCAGAACGGCATCTTGGCTGATGTGGCTCCGACCGTACTCAAAATGATGGGATTGCCCCAGCCCTCAGAGATGACAGGACATGCGTTGGTAGAGATGTAATCCACACACATTTTCCTAATAAAGCCTCTCCGAAATGATTTCGGGGAGGCTTTATTCACGATCCTCGAGCCTGTCGAGAGGTCGCAAAGACAATACACACTTCACGATCCTTGAGCTTGTCGAGAGGTCGCAAGGTACACAGTTCACGATCCTCGAGCCTGTCGAGAGGTC
>JAVXCD010000090.1:0-7325 GCA_036659655.1 Alistipes sp. | reverse complement strand
CATTTAGCCCGCTAAAATCGGATTGACAGAACAAAAACAGGAACAAAAACACCTCTAAAATAACTTCGGTAACAAATTCAAACAGTTTCTAATAAAAACATCTATTTCATGAAGATTGCTTGCTTACAATTCAATCCCGTTGCTGAAAACACCTATGTTGTGTGGGATCAGACCAACGAATGTGCCATTATCGATGCGGGTAACTGCAACGCCAAGGAGAATGCGGCTCTCTCCAATTTCATCACCGAGCACGCGCTCAAACCGGTGTTGGCGGTCAACACCCACGGTCACTTCGACCATACATTGGGTGTGGAGTACCTCAAGCAGACCTACGGCATCCCCTTTGCTCTTTCATCGAAAGATCAGTTTCTGCTCGACGGAGCCACGGTCGGCAGCAGCATCTATGGGGTAACCATGACCGCCATGCCCTCGATGGACATCGATCTGGACACCACTCCGGAGATCAAATTCGGAGAGACCACCCTTCGCGTGATCCACACACCGGGGCACACACCGGGACATATTGCGCTATTCGATCCTCAATCCAAGGTGCTCTTTACGGGTGACACGTTGTTCCGCGAAAGTATCGGACGTACCGACCTGCCGGGGGGTGATTATTCGTGGATCATGCGCTCGATTCTTGACAACCTGATCCCTTTGGGCGACGAGGTGCAGGTCTACCCCGGTCATGGCCCTGAGACAAGTATCGGTCACGAGACCATCTATAACCCTTTTATCGTTGAGGTGCTCAACGACGAGGTAAACTACAAGTAAAATGCAACGCCTCATCCATAAAATCCTCTATAAAACCCTCTCGTTGGAGGGCTACCTGCGTGCCGTGAGTCGACTGTTTTTCATCAGTTACCGGCTTGGCATTGGCAAACATTCCCCCGCCACGGAGTATGTCTATCATCTGCGCCGGCTGGTCAAAGAGGGGGAGACGGTGATCGACATCGGTGCCAATCTGGGCTACTACACCCGCACCCTGTCGCAGTTGATTGGTGTGACCGGTAAGGTCTACGCCGTCGAGCCGGTGCGGCCGATTCTGAACGTCCTGCGTCGCAACCTCAAGGGGTGCGGCAACGTCGAGATTTTGAACTATGCTCTCGGTACGGAGGAGAAAACCATCCGCATGGGCAACGACTCGGCACGGCAGACGGGTTACTTCGGCACAGGTCAGAATTTTGTTAACGACAGCAATGCAAACACGCAGGTGGAGTTCGCGGCCGAGATGCGCCGCGGTAGTCATCTATTCGCAGATCTGCCGAAACTCGACTTCATCAAGTGCGACATCGAGGGGTACGAGGTGGTCGTGATGACCGAGATGCGCCCCTTGCTGGAGCGGTTTCACCCCACGGTGCTCATCGAAACGGGTGGCGAGAATCGCCCGCAGATCGTTGCACTGTTCACCGAATTGGGTTACAGGGGTTACACGCTTTGTGACGGCAACGAAGTGGCATTGCAAGGTGACAGCCACAAAGATATTATCTTCCGAACAAAATAAAATCGATCCTTGAACGGTCGTAAAGATTGAATTTTAATAAGACATCTCTTATGCGCATAGATATACTTACCGTCGTTCCCGATCTGCTTTTTTCTCCGCTCAACGAGTCTATTCTCAAGCGGGCACAAGCCAACGGGCTGGTGGAGATCGTCATCCACAACCTCCACGACTATGCGCACGACAAGCGCAAGACCACCGACGACTATCCCTTCGGTGGCGAGGCCGGTATGGTGATGAAGCCGGAGCCGGTCTTCGAATTGGTGGAGAAGTTGCAGGCGGAGCGACCCTACGACCAGATCATCTACACCTCTCCCGACGGCATTCGCTACGATCAACACGAGGCCAACTACCTCTCGACACTCGACAATATCATCATTCTCTGCGGCCATTATAAGGGTATCGACCACCGCATCCGCGAGCACCTCGTCACCCGCGAAATTTCGATAGGTGACTATGTACTCACCGGGGGAGAATTGGCCGCCTGTGTGCTTGCCGACTCGGTGGTGCGCCTCATTCCCGGAGCGATTGGGGACGAGGCCTCGGCACTTACCGACTGCTTTCAGGACGACCTGCTGGCACCGCCCGTCTACACCCGTCCGGCGGAGTTTCGCGGTTGGTGTGTGCCCGACGTGCTGCTCTCTGGCAACTTTGCCGAGATCGAAAAATGGCAGGAAGAGCAGTCCTACGAGCGAACCAAAACGCTGCGACCGGATCTGCTGGAAATCTAAGAAACAGTTTCTAAAACAGCTTCATAAATTATAGGCAACGCATGAAATATTATTTGATTGCAGGAGAACCTTCGGGAGACCTGCACGGTGCAAATCTGATAGAGGGACTCAAAAAAGCCGATCCGCAGGCGGAATTTCGCTTCTGGGGTGGGGATAAAATGGCCGAGGCCGGGGGTGTCGAAAACCTTGAAAAGCACTATCGGGAGACCTCTTTCTTTGGTTTTGTGGAGGTGCTGATGAATCTGCGTACCATCGGTCGGCAGTTTCGGGAATGTCAGGCGGATGTGCTGAAATTTGCACCTGATGTGCTGATTCTGGTGGATTACCCCGGCTTCAACATGAAAATGGCAAAGTGGGCTAAAGAGCACGAAATAAAGACTTTCTACTATATTGCACCCAAGGTCTGGGCGTGGCGCGAGTGGCGCGTGAAGGCGATCCGTCGCTATGTGGATCGGCTTTTCATCATCTTTCCTTTCGAGCGGGAGTACTTCGCCGGCAAGGGCATCTCCACCATTTTCGAGGGCAATCCCTTGGTGGATGCCATCGAAGCCCGTCGTGTGACACTTCCCACCGCCGAGTCGTTTCGCAAGGAACACGGGTTGGATGCCCGCCCCATCATTGCCCTGTTGGCGGGCAGCCGCCGCAGCGAAATCAAAGCGAATCTACCGCTGATGGCAAAGTTGTCGGCAAAATTCCCCAAACATCAATTTGTGGTCACGGGCGTTTCGTGGCTTGACCGCACGGTCTACGAACAATATATGGCCGGTAGTGACATTTGCTACGTCTGCGACCAGACCTACGAGACACTGCACGTTGCCGAGGCGGCGGTGGTGACTTCGGGGACGGCAACGCTCGAAACAGCGTTGCTCAACATTCCGGAAGTGGTGGTTTATCGCACCTATTGGTTTCAGGTTAAGTTGCAGCCTTATGTGCTCAAAGTGCCCTACGTATCGTTGGTGAACCTCAATCTGCGCCGCGAGGCGGTGCGTGAGATCATCCAATCGGATCTCTCGATCGACCGAGCCGAACAAGCGTTGCGGGCAATTGTCAAGGGAGGAACCAAACGCAACCGAATGTTGATCGACTTCGAGGAGCTGCGATCGGTCATCGGGGGCGTAGGGGCGAGCGATCGTTTCGCTGTCGAGATGGTAAAAGCACTTCAAAATACAAAGAGATAGTCATGAAAATCATCTGCATCGGGCGTAACTACGCCGACCATGTGAAGGAGTTGCACGACGGGGCTGAGATCCCTGTCGAGCCTGTTTTTTTCATGAAGCCCGACACGGCGCTGCTGCGCAACAACGATCCCTTTTACATCCCCTCGTTTTCGCACGATCTGCACTATGAATGCGAGTTGGTGGTGCGCATCAACCGTGTGGGTAAGAGCATCGAGGAGCGTTTCGCTCACCGCTACTACGACGAGGTGGGGCTGGGCATCGACTTCACGGCGCGGGATCTTCAGCGGGAGGCGATCGCCAAGGGGCTGCCGTGGGAGCGTGCCAAGGCCTTTGACCACTCGGCAGCGCTCTCGCCCGAATTTCGGCCACTCACAGCGTTGGGGGGTGATGTGCAGGCGTTGCATTTCGAATTGGCCATCAACGGTGTGGTGCGCCAGCGAGGGCAGACCTCCGAGATGTTATTTGCGGTGGATCGACTGATTGCCTACGTGTCGCAATATGTCACGCTCAAGATCGGCGACCTGATCTACACGGGCACTCCCGTAGGGGTGGGAGCGGTGCATCCGGGTGATCAGTTGGTTGCTACGCTCGAAGGAGACGAATTGTTGAACTTCGATATAAAATAACAGGGACGATGCTACTACATGACAAACTGAAAAACTATCGTCTGCTTCTTGCTTCACACTCGCCCCGCCGTCAACAACTGTTGCGCGATTGCGGATTGGCGTATGTGTTGATTGACAAATACGAAGTGGAGGAGCTCTATCCGGACACGTTGGCGGCGACGGAGGTGCCCCTCTATCTTTCGCAACTCAAGAGTCATGCCTACCCTTCGTTGCTGACTCAAAACGAGATTTTGCTCACCGCCGACACGGTAGTTGTGTTGGATGGCAAGGTGTTAGGAAAGCCTGTAAATGGCGAGCATGCGCGCACGATGCTTCGCGAATTGTCGGGACGGCACCACACGGTGGTCACGGGTATCACCTTCCGTACGGCGGAGCGGGAACACAGTTTCGCGGTGCGAACCAACGTCTGGTTTCGCGCCCTGACCGACGAGGAGATCGCCTACTATGTAGATGCGTTTCAACCTATGGACAAGGCAGGGAGCTATGGCATTCAGGAGTGGATCGGCTATGCGGCAATTGAGAAGATCAACGGCTCATTTTACAATGTGATGGGGCTGCCGATCCAAAAAGTATACGTCGAACTTGAAAAATTCATCCGATGAAGAAGCAAATCTGTTTGTTTATTTTCCTGTTTTATTGGATGTGTTCTGTTGGACAGGTGCTCGGTAAAAGCCGTATGGAATGTCGTTACGAATACTGTTATTCTCGCGATACGACCGGTGGAAATATGATGCATAATGAGTTGATAGTCTTGCAAGTGGGCGAGAAACTCTCTAAAAGTTACAACTTAGCCACCGCAGAGTATGATTCACTCTTTTGCCTGCCCGGGTGGAAAAAACGGTTACAGATCCGGACGAAGGTATTTATGGCTTGTGCTGTCGAAATATTTCACACCGTCCGCCCAATTTTTTGGAGAGAAATTACAAATAATAACCTATAAACTATGAAACGAACATTACTGACCCTGCTTTGCGCACTCCTCTCGCTCTCGTCGTTTGCCGACGAAGGCATGTGGCTGCCGAGCCTGATTTCGACCCGCATCAAGGATATGCGTGCCAAAGGATTCCGCCTCACGGCGGAGGACATTTACTCCATCAACAAAGCCTCGATGAAAGATGCGGTGGTGCTCTTTGGCGGTGGCTGCACGGGCGAGCTTGTCTCGGCCGAAGGGTTGTTGCTGACCAACCACCATTGTGGTTACGGAGCGATACAGCAGCATTCGACCGTGGATCACGACTACCTGACTTACGGTTTTTGGGCGCGCTCGCGTGCCGAGGAGTTGCCCAACAAAGAGCTGAGCGTTCGCTTTTTAGTGCGCATGGACGAGATTACCGACCGCTTGGCGGCCGGTGAGAAACCCAAAGAAATCCTTCGTGCCGCCGAGCAAGAGGGCAAGGGTTATAAAGCCGACATCGAGCAGATGTACTACGGTAACCAGCAATTTCTGTTTGTCTACCGGCAGTTTGACGATGTGCGCTTGGTGGGCACACCTCCTTCGTCGATCGGCAAATTCGGCGGGGATACCGACAATTGGATCTGGCCTCGCCACACGGGCGATTTCTCGCTCTTCCGCATCTATGCCGACAAAGACAATCAGCCGGCGGCCTACTCTGCCGACAATGTTCCCTATACCCCCAAACGCTACTTCCCGATCTCGACAAAGGGTGTTAAAGAGGGTGATTTCACCATGATCTACGGCTTTCCGGGCAATACACAGGTCTATGTGCTCTCCGATGCGGCGGACTACATTGCCAACCGCTCCGACCCGATGAAGATCCGCATCCGCACCAAACGGCTCGATCTCTTGGGTGCGGCGCAGCAGAGCGACCCGGCGTTGCGCATCTACTATGCTGCCGATCACGCCTCGATAGCCAACAGTTGGAAAAAATGGCAGGGCGAAGTGCTGGGCATCAAACGGCTTGGCACGGTGGAGAAAAAACGCGCTTACGAGCAGGCATTCGAGCAGTGGGCGCAGTCCCGACCCGAATATCGCACCGTTGTCGGTGATCTGAAAGCGGAGTACGCCCGTATTTGCGAGGCCTATTTCGCTCGGGAGCTGATGCGCGAAACGATCTACACCCTGATGCCGATGAAATACACCGATGCCCAGCGCAAAGATCCGCTCTTTGCCGCAACATCCGCTGTGGATTCGACCCTCTACCGCACGCTGTTCAAGGAGTACGCCGACAACTGTCCCAAACGTTACCTGCTGACGGAATTTCGCCGGGGCATTGATCGTCTGGGTTCGGCCGAAGCCTATGCCGATTACCTGTTTGGTACCGTGCGCAAGGGCGAGACAGAAGATACGAAGCAATTGAAAGCCAACTACAAACAGATCAATGACGAGATTACCGCTCTGTTGGGCACCAAGGCATTGCGCAACCTCAATAGTGCCCGGTTGAATCAACTCTACACGGTATATATCAAGGGGCTACGCGAGTGGGATACGCAACGCGCCTTCTTCCCTGATGCCAACCTTACGCTGCGTGTGGCTTACGGTTCGGTGGCGGGCTATGAGTATGCCGACGGCGAGTACCACACTCCGCTGACCACCCTCGACGGCATCATCGCCAAAGACGACCCGACGATCTACGATTACGACATTCCTCAGGCTTTGCGTGACCTCTATGCCTCGAAAGAGTACGGACGCTGGGGAATCACCCACCAAGGGCGTAAGACCATTCCGGTCTGCTTTTTGGCCACCAATCAAACCACGGGAGGCAACTCCGGATCGCCGATCATCAACGGCCGGGGCGAATTGGTGGGCATTAACTTCGATCGCACGTGGCGTTCGACGATGAGCGACATCGAATTTGACCCCACTATTTGCCGCAACATTGCAGTTGACATTCGCTATGTGCTGTTCGTCATTGACCGCATCGGCGGTGCCTCCTATCTGCTGGAGGAGATGACTTTGAAATAAAAAACGGGAAATATTTTGTAACTTCCGATTTTCGCTCTATATTTGCACTCCCGTAGTCCCAACTACGGGAGATCGGCCCAGGTGGTGAAATTGGTAGACACGCTACTTTGAGGGGGTAGTGAACAATTACGTTCATGCAAGTTCGAGTCTTGTCCTGGGCACTGAAAAAATCGCCACATTGTTGATTATCAACTTTGTGGCGATTTTTATTTTGTGTAATTGCCCTTATTTAAAGGGATCAAGCGGTAACCCCGATGGGAAAGGGTAGGTGAAAAGTGGATCGAGTGGGATTTCCGATGGGCGGAAATACACATACGATCCTCGAGCTTGTCGAGAGGTCGCAAAGTACACTGGAAACACAGCACC
>JAVXCD010000089.1:0-7329 GCA_036659655.1 Alistipes sp. | reverse complement strand
CGAGGATCGTACACCGTTACCCTGCGACCTCTCGACAGGCTCGAGGATCGTACACCGTTACCCTGCGACCTCTCGACAGGCTCGAGGATCGGGTGCTGACTTCTTTTCTTTCAAATAACTTCGGGAACAAATTCAAACAGTTTCTAAAAAGTTCTTAGTTGCGCAGCACCTTCATCCCTTTGGGTGCATCGATCTCGGTGTGTATGGAACCGTTGGGTCGTCGGGTGTGCTTTACCTTCACCACCCCTAATGGCGTGGGAACGGTTCCTTCGGCCCATGCGAGTTTTCCCAAATGAGGCACTACGCGAATGGTGCGGTATCCCGCCTCGACAATTTGCACGCCCAGCACCTGCTCGCTAAGCCATGCTGTCGGGCCGGATGCCCAGCCGTGACAGAGGCTATGGCGGTAGCCGGGATAACAATATGCACCGAAATCGCCGTGAATGTCCCGTTTGCCGGCGGGTGTGGGTTCATCCAACCGCGCAGCGTTCTCCACCCAGTCCATGTTGAAATCCTCCCAGAACGTGGTTGCGCCCAAGTCGAGCATTCCACCCCAGAAGGTGCGAATCATCTCCATGGCTTGGTCGTACTCGCCGGCCAGAGCCAGAGCCTCCAGCATATAATATCCGTAGAAGGTCGAGAAACCCTTGGCACCCCCAACCGCGATCACCTCGTCACATGCGGCACGCGGATCCCATACACCGGCAATAGCCTGCAAGGCCGCAGCCTGCTTGAGACCGTTGTGGGGTAGCACACGGCTGTCGATGCGTTTCTTGATGTCGCGACAAAGTGCTGCCGACGACTTCTCACCCAGCAGTTCACACAGTTGTTCTCCGTCGGCCATCGCCCACGAAATCAACGCCCTGTATCCGGCCTCCACACCTGCTGTATTTTCGCTCGACGGCCAGTCGAGGAATCGCCATTCGGCCAATCGCTCCGTGCCGTCGGCATCGACCAGCCCATCGATGGCGTGGATCAGGCCGACAATGTAGTCGCGGTGTTTGTTGAGAAATGCCCTGTCTCCGTTTTGCATATACCATTCATGCTGAATGATAAGGTACCACATCGAATAGGCACTCATGCCGTTGAGCCACTGTGGAAGGGGGTATTGTTGACAGGCGAGGTTGAGACTTTTCGGTACTACGTCGTTGTATCCGAACACTTTGGAGATCGACATGACTTCGGGGTGCATATCCCCAATCCAGATCAAACGATCGCGTTTGATGCCGTCCCACAGGTACTCCTGCATATTCAGATGCACGGTATAAGCCCCCGTCATCCAGATCTTGTTCAGCCGCTCGTCGCTACTGCGAAACGATCCCAGATAGGGAATGTCGCGGTAACGCAACACCGCACTGGCCTCCCGCAGCGAGATCGAAGTCTGCGGCTGTAACAGGTCGATGCGCACAAAGCGAAAGCCCGAATTTCCGAATTCGATTGATCCGTCACGCGGCACCTCCAGCACAATATCCCGTTTGGCATGGTCATCGGTTGAGTAGCCCACCTGCCAGTCCAAGCTATTGGTGCGGCTGTCTGCTTCGCCCACAGACTCTCCGAAACGGACGCGTACCAGCGAGGGTTCGCGTCGCGACGAGCTGCCCAGCACCAACTGCAAACTGCCATGAATCTCCCGACCATAATCCAGCAGAATGGAGGCCGATTCACCCTTCCTGTTATCCAGCACACAGGCATCCTGCTGCCCCATTTCCGCCTGACTGTTGCCTTGTCGGAGCAGTGCCTCGGCGTGCGTCACGGCTGTGGGGTGGGAGAGGCGGACGATCCGCACGGGGGTGATGTAGGCGCGCGAAAGCTCGTCTTTGCGTACCTGCGTTTCCGAACCGAATACGGGCGGAATAGCGGCCGAGGCCGACACAATACCCGCCGCAGTACAGAGGGTTAAAAGAAGTAGGTGAATTTTCATGTTTGGATTCATAAAAAATCCGCAACGCTACAATTTATTGTATAGGCCGTTGCGGATTGTTATTTTTTTAGTTGTGTTGTGTTCTAATGCAGGTTTTTCGTGCGGATCACCTCCAACATATCGTCGGTCATGCGTGTCAGATCCCATTCGGGTTTCCAACCCCACTCCTCGCGCGCACAAGTGTCGTCGAGTGAATTGGGCCAACTCTCGGCAATTGCCTTTTTTACGGGGTCAATCGCGTAATCCATCGTGAAGTCGGGCATCCGCTTGCGGATCTCGGCATAGATGATTTCGGGTGTAAAACTCATCGAGGCAATGTTGAAACTGTTGCGATGGATGAGTTTTGAAGGATCGGTTTCCATCAACTCCACGCACGCACGCAGCGCATCGGGCATGTAGATCATGTCCATATAGACATCCTGTGGTACGGGACAAGTGAACTTGCCACACTTCACCGCCTCATAGTAGATCTCGACGGCATAGTCTGTGGTGCCGCCACCGGGCAGCGTGACGTTGGAGATGATGCCGGGGAAACGCACCGAACGGGTGTCGACGCCATATCGGAGGTGGTAATAATTGCCAAGCATTTCGCCTGTCACCTTGCATACACCATAGATTGTGGTGGGCTGCATGATGGTGTCCTGCGGAGTTTTATCCTTGGGAGACGAGGGGCCGAACGCTCCGATCGAACTGGGGGTGAAAAGTGCGCAATGATGTTGCCGCGCTACCTCCAGCGAGTTCATCAGCGCACCCATATTTACGCTCCATGCCATTTGCGGGTTTTTCTCGCCGACAGCCGACAGTAAAGCCACAAGGTTGAAGATGGCATCGATCTTGTACCGTGCTACGACCGTAGCCATAGCCGTTGCATCCAATGCATTGAGCACCTCGAAGGGACCGGTTGCGGAAAGTTGTTGACATTCGCGCACATCGGTTGCTACGACATTACTGTTACCATAAATTTTGCGCAGATAGGTTGTCAACTCGGAACCAATTTGTCCTCCTGCGCCTATAATTAAGATCCGTTTCATAGATTATAGGTTATAATTTGGAAGTAAAGATATAAAATATATACAAAAAAAAATTAAATATTTCACTTTTTTTTGGTCGATTCATTTTTGTTGTGTACTTTTGCACCACTTAACCGAAAGCAATTGCTGTTTTAGCTCAGTGGTAGAGCACTTCCTTGGTAAGGAAGAGGTCCCGGGTTCAAGTCCCGGAAACAGCTCTCAAGGTCTCTTTTTAGAGACCTTTTTTTTGTGCAGTAACCTGCGCAAATAGAGAACCAAGGGGAAAACGTTCACGATCCTCGAGCTTGTCGAGAGGTTATGATGCATCACGTTGAATGAGAAATTCACGATCCTCGAGCCTGTCGAGAGGTCGCAGGGACAACACATCAAGTGACCTTGCGACCTCTCGATAGGCTCGAGGATCGTGAACGTCTCCTATTTGAGGCAAATGTAAACCGATTCGACAACCTCAAAAACGGATCCGATACAAACACTCGTGCTGATGCCTGTTGCGGCGACGAAAGTATCTGAAATTGCGAAGAATAGTTGCACACACAGAGATTTTGATTAATTTTGCAAAGGTAATGTATGAAAATACAACTCTTAACAACTCGCAACCATTAGATAAACACATGCTAAATATGAACCTGCTTCCTCGAATCATTTTATCCAAATGCTGGATTTTTCTGATCCTCTTTTGTTTTTGGGGAACAACTGTGTTTGCCGAGAATTCGAACAAAATATTAATAATAAGTTCATACGGGTCTGATTATCAGTGGTCTAATTCGATTATTGACGGGATAAACAGTAAACTAAAAACGGTCTATCCGGGTCTTGAATTGAATATCGAATACCTCTCGTCCGAGCTATTTGTCAAACAAGACAGCTGGCGGCTGCGGCTGACAACGATGCTCGACACCTATCAAAATTCGCCGCCGTTGGTTATTATCTTGGTCTCGGATGAAGCGTGGCTGGCCTATAACAGCATCAATACGGAGCATTTTCGGGAGGTACCCCTGCTGCTGTGTGCCGTGAAGCCACATACGATAGATGCCGAAGAGTACACTGCTAAGATCAACACACTCCAACTTTCCGATTTTCATTCTACACAGCAGAGGATGAAAAAGTACAACGCCACGGGGGTTTTGCGGGAGATGAACATTTCGGGCTACCTCGACTTGATGAAACGCACACTTCCGGCGATGGATCGGCTGGCATTGGTTTCCGATAAACGGTTTTATGGTGTTTATGTTCGACTGCTTTTCGAAGAGGAGGTTAAGAAAAACTATGCCGATTATCCTGTGGAATATTTGGATGCCCGGTTTGTCCGAACCGACTCCCTGCTTAAGCAACTGCCCAAAATTTCGTCACAGACCGGTTTGCTGTTGACCTCATGGCTCACGGGGGAACATGGATTCGAATACTCCAAAGACTATATTTATAAGGAGATGTCGTCGGTGTTGCAAACTCCGATTTTCATCACCAACGACATTGGCCTTGACAAAGGCTATTTTCTGGGCGGCTATTTCAATCAGGGCGATTTTTGGGGCGAAAAAACAGGAGATATGCTGCTGTCGGTGATTAGCGGTAAAAGTCCACGCAACATTCCGCCCGTGGTCTGCAAGGACGACGAATGCTACATGGACTGGCAAACGCTGCACAAATTCGACTTGCCAACACAGGATCTGCCCGACACGGTGGTCTACGAAAACAAGCCCGAATCGATGTTCGTAAAATACAAGTTTCAGATCTTGTTCATTGTGCTGATTTTCATCGTTATCCTTGTTGCCTATACGTACACTTTGCGGAGTCATCTGCGTCTGCAAAAAGCACAGAAACAAACTCTGCAAGCAGTGGCAGAGGCCACCTGTGCCAACGAGGAGTTGCAGGTGATACGCAAAAATCTGATTGTAGCCTTGAAAAAAGCCGAAGAGTCCGATCGTTTGAAGTCGGCGTTTTTGGCCAATATGAGCCATGAAATCCGCACACCGCTCAACGCCATTGTCGGCTTTTCAGATTTGATTGCATCGGCCGAAAACGACAGGGAACGACAGGAATCGGCAGACATCATCAAACGTAACAGTGATCTGCTGTTGCAGTTGATCTCGGATATTTTGGACATTTCGAAAATTGAAGCCGGCACGCTTCATTTCGTCTATGAAGATACGGATCCGGAGAATATTTGCCACAACGCCATTGATTCGCTTCGCTTGAAATGCCAACCTGAAGTCACTCTCTCGCTGGTGACTCCTGATCTGCACATAGTGGCTCATACCGATCCGAACAGATTGATGCAGGTACTGGTGAATCTGATCGGCAATGCCATCAAATTCACCAAACACGGCCCTATTGAAGTCGGGTTCTTCGCCTACAACGAAGAGCTGCTCGAATTTTATGTCAAAGATAGCGGAATTGGAATTCCGGCGACTTGCATTGACCATATTTTTGATCGTTTCGTTAAGTTGAATACCTACATGGAGGGGACGGGGCTGGGTTTGGCCATCTGTAAAACCATTGTCGAGACCTTGGGCGGGGAAATTGGTCTAAGATCGACACTTGGTGAGGGGAGTTGTTTCTGGTTCCGCATAAAAAAGAAGATGGAATAACAGTTTCTTAATTCGAAAATAAAAATATGTTTTTGCCAACAACAGTCAAAGAGGTGCAGGCACGCGGATGGGATTATCTGGATGTCATTTTTTTCTCCGGTGATGCCTACATCGATCATCCGGCCTTCGGGGCCGCCGTCATTGGGCGACTGCTGGAGGCTGAGGGTTATCGTGTAGCCATTGTGCCACAACCTAACTGGCGGGACGACCTGCGGGACTTCACCAAGTTGGGTGTGCCCCGGTTGTTTTTCGGGGTCTCGGCAGGTTCTATGGACTCGATGGTCAATCACTATACGGCGAACATCCGCCTGCGCAGCAACGATGCCTACACGGCAGGAGGTCTGGCGGGATTTCGTCCCGACTATGCCGTGCGCACCTACACACAAATTCTCAAAAGGCTCTATCCTCATACGCCTGTGGTCATCGGTGGCATCGAGGCCTCGTTGCGGCGGCTCACCCACTACGATTATTGGAGCAATACGCTCAAACCGTCTATTCTCATCGACTCAGGTGCCGATCTGTTGATCTACGGCATGGGGGAGGGTGTGATTCAGGAGGTGGCAAAATCACTTCGCAACGGATACAATGCTAAATTGTTACGTAAAATACATCAAGTGGCTTTTTTGTCCGACAAGGCCTATGTTGAGCGGTTGGATCCACAGACTACCCGCCGTCTGCACTCCTACGAACAATGTACAGAAACGGTAGCGGCTTTTGAGGAGAATTTCACCGTCATCGAGACTCAGAGTAATCTCTTGGAGCAGACACTGACCCTCGTTGAACCCACGGGTGAGAGTTATGTCGTGGTTACTCCGCCCCGAACCATGCTGACCACCGAGGAACTCGATCATTCGTTTGACCTGCCCTATGAGCGGGCTCCGCATCCCCGCTACAACAACCGCGGAGAGATCCCGGCGTGGGAGATGATCAAGCATTCGGTGAACATCCACCGCGGCTGTTTCGGCGGCTGCGCCTTCTGCACCATCTCGGCACACCAAGGTAAATTCATCTACTCACGTAGTGAAAAATCTATTTTAACAGAGGTCGAACGGATCACAAAAATGCCGGATTTCAAAGGATATATCTCCGACATCGGAGCTCCTTCGGCCAACATGTACCGTATGGGTGGAACGGATAAAACGCTGTGTGCCAAATGTCGCCGCCCTTCGTGCCTGCATCCTAAGATCTGTCCGAATCTCAACAACGATCACCGTCCGCTGCTCGACCTCTATGCCAAAGTGCGTGCCGTGAAAGGGATCAAAAAAGCATTTGTGGGGAGTGGTATCCGTTACGATTTGTTCGATCGGAGCAACTACCTCGAAACGGTCATCAAATACCATACTTCGGGACGACTGAAGGTCGCGCCCGAACATACGGAGCCTAATGTGCTGAATCTGATGCGTAAACCGCCCTTTGCCCTCTTTGAACAACTCAATGCCGACTTTGGCGCGATTTGTCGTCGCGAGGGGTTGCCCTACCAGTTGATTCCGTACTTCATTTCGTCGCATCCCGGTTGTACGGAGAACGATATGCGTGCGCTGTCGCAAAAGGTGCTGAGTGGACTGCATTTTACACTGGAGCAGGTGCAAGATCTGACCCCTACACCCATGACCCTGTCGTCGGTGATGTTTTATGCGGGTGAGAATCCTTACACCCATGAGAAAGTCTATGTGGCACGCTCACAGGAGGATAAACGACGACAGAAAAGTTATTTCTTTCGTGCAGACGACCGCTTCTCACGCCCCTCCTCTCCACAGAAGGGGCGCGGAAAAGGCCGGTGACGCACGTAGTA